>JAHDWY010000068.1:0-459 GCA_023384315.1 Candidatus Hydrogenedentota bacterium
AAGGACCTCGTGCAGCGCTACAAGCCCGACATCGTCTGGCCGGACGGCGAGTGGGACGCCACCAGCGACAAATGGCACAGCCCGGAGTTTCTCGCATGGTTGTTCAACGAGTCCGACGCACCGAAGGATGTCGTCGTCAACGACCGCTGGGGCAAGGACACCCGCAACGTCCACGGCGGATTTGCCACGCCGGAGTACGGACACATCCCCGAAGGCCGTCTCATCGACCTCGGCCGTTTCGAAGAGTGCCAAGGCATGGGACGCTCCTTCGGCTATAACCGCAACGAGAACGCCGACAACTACCGCAGCGCAACAGAACTGCTCCATCTTCTCATCGACAACACGAGCCGCGGCGGCAATCTCTTGCTCGATATCGGCCCGACTGCTGACGGCCGCATACCCGTCATCATGCAGCAGCGCCTGCTCGAGATGGGGAAGTGGCTGGAGGTGAACGGAGAG
>JAHDWY010000068.1:469-11373 GCA_023384315.1 Candidatus Hydrogenedentota bacterium
TGGCGCGAAACCCGCGAAGGCGACGACATCCGCTACACGACCAAAGACGGCGTCGTCTACGCCATCTGCCTGAAGTGGCCCGGCGATACACTCACGCTCGCAACGCCCAAAGCGGGCGCGAATACGAAGGTGACCATGCTTGGAGTGGCTGACGCCATCGCATCCGAAGTGAACGACGGCAAACTCGCAATTGACGTGCCCGCGCTCACGCCGGACAAGGTGCCCTGCCAGCACGCCTACGTGTTCAAGCTTACGGGCGTAGAGTAACCATTCCCATCAGCTCGCCGGACCATTCGGCGGGGCGAGGACGTAGGTCTCGCCGCGGCGGAGGATGAGGATATCGCTGCCTTTGGTGAGCGTGACGGTTTGCTCTTGGGGATTGAACTCGCCCGCGACCCAGCCGTCGTAGACTTCGTCGCCTACGGAATACGTTTCAGCGCGGGAGCGGCCGTCGGGCAGAGAGACCAGAATGGAGAAAACTGCCGGCTTGCCCGGCGTCGCCATAACGCCGCGTAACACCACCTGTGGCGCGATCTGACGGAGCAGCTCCGGAGACAAGGGCGGTTGCGCGGCCTCACCCGGTTCCTCGCCTTGCGCGGTCCCCTCAGGCGCGGGTGCTGCGGTTTCTTCCCGACCCTCCAACGTGAATTCACGCTGTCTCGACTTTGCGGGATCGTTCGCGTTGAGCAACACCCGGTAGGTCCCTGGGGATAGACGGAAGGTCATTACCGCCTCACTCCCTCCCGGGATGGAGACAATCTGGGGTCCTGCCGATGCTATCGTGAACTCGCGCCCGCCGGCGACAATCTTCTCCGGGGTACCGGCGTCCGCCCAGGACGATTCCCCGATCTGTGAGTCCAGGATGAAATCGTAGGCGTTGGCCATGGTCGAATCGGAGGCCAGCACTAGAATCCGGGCGCCTTCGTTGCGCACCGTTACGTTGGTCTCGTAGCGTGCGGGATACTCGCCCTCGATAAGGGTTGGCGTAACATCGATTACGGGCGAGGCCACGCGCATGCCGGCAAAGTCCGTGAAGATGGCCACCAACCCCACCGCCATGACCAAGGCCACGACAGGGAAAACGGGCCGCGTATCGCGGGGCGGCAACAGCGCGATGGCCGACGCGATGCCGACACCGCAGAGTGACAGGAAATAGACGACGATCCCCGTGCGCTGAAGCAAGGGTCCGCCATCTCGCAACCGCTCGGCGACTAACCCCATCTCGTAAGCTGCTTCGTGGAAATACACTGCCGAGAGCAAACCCGCCAACAGCCATATTACGGCAAGAGCAAGGCCTCGCACCGTTCGTTGGGGTACGAATGAGATGAGGGCGATTAGGATGGCGGTGACCATGGGGAAGGACACCAGCCAGTGCGATTCGGCCCCCTGCGCCGCAAGCGCGCGGTACAGTTCGAGCGGCGTGGACTCTCCCGCGATAGGCAGAAACAGCACAAACAGCATCAGGGCGGCGGATACAAAGGCCACCCATGACTCTGCGGGCGTCCGCGTGGGCTTGGTCGGTTTTGCGAGCCGGTCAAGGAAGGTGCCGCGCAGGCGGGGCACTTCGTCCGTGGTATTGGCGGCGAGGGCGCGCACCACCAGCGCGCGGGCTTTAGTCAGATCGCCTCGCGCGCGCAGGCATCGCCGCTCCACCTCGTTAAACTCTTCCCGGTCGATCCGGCCCGCCTTCAAGCGTCCGCGGGCGTGGTCGAGTTGCGCGTCCAACCCGTCCATGTCGCTGGCAAAGTCCTCGGCCAATTGTTCCAACCGTTCCCGGCAGAACTGCACGCGCACACGCGCGCGGCCGCGTTCAGCCTCGGCCTCGGCAAGACACTCTTCCATCGAGCGCTCGGACATGGCCGCGCCGGTTTTCATGCGTTCCGCTTCGCCAAGCTTGCGTTCAGAGCGGGATCGCTGCTCAAACGCATGGCGTAACTCTTCGACGTGGGAATTCAGCAGCGACGTTCCGGTGTCCGGTTCCCCCGGGAGCGTGATGCGGGGAAGCGAACCCGGAATTTGGTTCAACGACACATCCTGGAGCCCGCCTGCCCTGTAGGGATCCTCAACCGTCAGCCAGCCGCGAAGATTCGTTTGACGCCGTTCGAAGTGGTCGCGCTTGCGCCGCAACCGCTCCACGTGCTCCTGGTATTCCGGGAACGAGACCTCCCCGACGCGCACTGCCAGGCTCAATTCGGCGATCTTCTCCTGAACGGAACTCAGCTCGATCGCCGTCTCCATCAGCCGTTGGCGCAGTTCTTCCTCGAGGTCAGCCTGGAGATTCTTGATGCGTGTGCGGTGCCCCAGCAGTTCGGCCCGGTTCGCGCTTTCCGCTTTTGCGGCCTTGGGACTCAACTCGTCCAAGGCGCGAATCTGCTTGTCGGCAATCGCGCGCAAGCTACACAGCAGTCGCAAGGGTTCCAGCACGTCGATGGGTGCCGAGAGCCGCTTCCGTTTTCCGTCCTCCTCGGCGGGCGGGGAGACCTCGCGCTCGTCAACGGGACGGTGCTTGACCTTGCGCAGGAACTCGGGATGGTCCTTCAGATACAGTTCGCTGGTATTGGCGGGAAGCTCTTCCGGACGCGGGATGCGGATCTTCTGCCGGCACGCCACGCACTTGCCCGGGCGTCCGAACATGTCTTCAGACACCTTCATCTTCTGCCCGCAAACGCAGTAAATGCGCAACTGCGTTGTTTCACTGCTAGGCATAGTGGTCTCCCTATACCTTCCCCATTGAAGGGTGCCTGAAAGGCGGAGATTTTGCAAGTATTTCCGGTAACGCAGGTTACCGGCGATCACTCAACACCTTGGCCTCGCAGGACGAGTGCCTATCCAATCATGGACAGAACAGGGTAAAACTGCAAAGCGAATAATACTTCGACACATATTGGGCGGCGCGATGACGGCAGTTCGTCAGTCTGGCGAGAATTCGTCAACGGGGAACCGAGGGCCGATTTTGATCGCAATTTGAATAGCGTGGTGTCGCTATTGAGTTTAGACCGAATTTGCGCCTCGCGACTTCGATTGGCACGGCCATTGCTCTATTCCACACGTCTCGCTTAGAAGACGGAAAAGCACGGTCCCAGCAAAGCCCCCGGATCCCCAGCCGGGGGTTCTTGCTGTCCGGCAATCGACATTCAAAACGGCTGCTCGGCCTGAATACGGACATATCGGCGGGGAGCGTCCGTCCTCCGCGGAAGAGGAAGCGACCAAACCGGCGGCCCGCTCGCGATGCGGAAGCGAACGGGCTCCTCGGAGGGAGACGTCAACGCTGACCGGTGGAGATTCACCCGGCAACCCCGTGCTGCCGAGCACGAGGACGTCGAACGAGTCGTTATCAACGCGGTCCGCGAGTGCCGCGCCCTGCTAACGAATGCGCGTAGTGGCAAGCTCGGGCCAAGCGCGCGCGGCGGCTCGGGGTTGCGGGTGATTCCACCACAGAACCATCAGGACTCCCAGTAGCGCGGGTTTTCCAACCCGTGACGCCAATCGCTCAATTCGTAGGGAGTCATACCCGTTTGCAGCGCTCGACGCGTTCCATCCCCTGTTGAGAAGGTTCCGTAGAACTCCATTCCTTACCGAAAAAGCGGGCTGGAAAATCCCACTCTCCCGCCTTGGCACGAGGTGACACGGCCTACCAGGCCGTGTTTTCGAGGTGCCTTGGGCTTCCAGCCCAAGAGTCCTTGCGTTGCCCGTGTGACTTCGACCCGCTACAATAACACCCGGGCTGCAACCCAACCTCGTGGGACTGGTGTGACAAAGGGAGAAACGACATGAGCCAATTGGCGCCGTTTATTGAGGAGTTTGTGAAGGAATGCGCCGCGACGCGGCGGATCCTGGAACGCGTGCCGGAAGATCGATTCGGATGGAAACCGCACGACAAGTCCATGGGGCTGGGCCAGCTCGCGTCGCATATTGCGGAGAATCCTCAATGGGCGGCCTGGGTCGTCAATGACGACGTACTCGATATGGGTCCCGATACCTACAAGCCCTTCATGGCGAAAGACCGGGACGAATTGCTGAAGACCTTCGACATGAACGTCATCGACGCGCGCAAGGCCTTGGAAAGCGCGGAAGAGGGCGCTGTATCGAACACGTGGCGCATGAAGTGGGAAGGCAACGTGGTGATCGAAGCGCCGCGGATGGAAGTGCTGCGCAGCTTTCTCGTAAGCCACTTGATCCACCACCGCGGTCAGCTTACGGTGTACCTGCGAATGAACGATGTCCCCCTCCCGCAGATTTACGGTCCTACCGCGGACGAGCAAATGTAATCAAGAACGAAATGCCGGGCGATGGAGAAGTTTTGACTATGGCCTTGGAGATTGAACGCAAGTTTCTCGTAAACCGGGAGGCGTGGCGCCCAACCGATCGGTTCAAACATTGTAAACAAGGGTATCTTTCAATCGGTCCTCCAGTGGCCGTTCGCGTGCGGATCATGGACAGCGTGGGAACGCTGAACATCAAGACGTCCACGGTCGAGATCGAACGGATGGAGTTCGAGTACGAGATTCCCCTGGACGACGCAGAGGAGCTTCTTGAGGAGGCCTGTCTTGGCCGAATCGTGGAGAAGACCCGTTACTATGCCGATTACGGCGGTATGCGCTGGGAAATCGACGTGTTCGAAGGCGCAAATGAGGGACTGATTGTCGCCGAGGTGGAGTTGGACGATCCGGAACAAGCATTCATCAAACCGGAGTGGGCGCTCGCCGAAGTCTCTCACGATCCCCGCTACCTGAATTCCAATCTCAGCCTGTATCCGTACTCCGTGTGGAGAAAACGATGAGCGTTGGTAACGTCATCCCGGTTGCAATTGAATCCATTGAATTCTTTATGCGCAACGTGACGATGCGATTGCCGTTCCGGTATGGCAAAGCCTGCCTGGTTGCCGCACCGCTCTTTCACGCACGGCTTGTCGCACGCTGTGGGGAAGGCGCCACGGCTTACGGGGCGAGCGCTGACATGCTGCCCCCCAAGTGGTTTGACAAGTCACCGGACAAGTCGTATCGCCGGAACATCAGCGACCTGATCCTCGCCGCCAAAACCGGGGCACAGGCCTACCGCGATGTGGGCGCACAGCTTCGACCAGCCTTCGATATCTGGCAGGAGGCCTGCGAAGTCACCCTCGAAGCGGCGTCGCTGGTGGGGTTGAACGGCCTAACCGGGAGCTTCGGTTCCTCGATCATCGAGCGCGCCCTGATCGACGCGACCAATAAATTCGCGGGGATGGACTTTCACAGCGCGCTCCGGGAAAACGTGCTCGGCATCGATCCCGGCGCGGTTCACGATGAACTGCAGGGGCGTCAGCCGCGGGAGGCCGTCGCGGTCGCCCCGGCGCGCAGCATGTTCGTTCGTCACACCGTCGGGCTCGGCGATCCCATTCACGATGCCGATATCGCGCCCGGCGATAGATTGGACGACGGCATTCCCCAGAGTCTCGAAGCGTGGATTCGCGAAGCGGGTGTGCGCTACTTCAAAATCAAAGTCTCCGCCGACCTCGATGTGGACCGCGCTCGGTTAACCGCAATAGCGCGGCTGCTGGACGAAGTTTTGCCCGGCAAGTACGAAGTGACATTGGACGGCAATGAGCAGTTCCCAAGTTGCGACGCGTTGGAATCCTGGTACGCGGCCTTCGAATACGAGAACGGCCTGCGCAATCTGCTGGAGCGGGTCATATTTATCGAGCAGCCAATCGAGCGCGCCGCGGCCCTGTCGGTCGAGGGGACCGCGGGCCTGGACCGCGCCGGCGACCTGCCCCCGGTCATCATCGATGAGTCCGACGACGACGTGGATTCCTTCAAACAGGCCGCGGCCCTCGGGTACCGGGGCGTCAGTGTGAAGAATTGCAAGGGGGTCTTCAAAGGTTTCCTGAACAAGATGCTCGTCGATTACTACAACGGGGCCGATGGCGATGGATACCTGCTATCCGGAGAAGACCTCTGCAACCAACCCATCGTGCCATTGCAGCAGGACCTCTGCGCCCTCAGCGCGCTGGGCCTCACCCACACGGAGCGTAACGGCCACCACTACTGCGGCACCCTCGCCCACGTTTCGCCGTTCGAATTGGCAGATTGCCTCGACACGCACGGCACGCTGTACGAACCTTTCCGCGACACCGCACGCCTGCGCATTCGCGACGGCCGAATCAACCTCGTCTCACTCGAGCAACCCGGATTCGGACTGGGCATCGACCCCGATTACGACCATATGACCCCGCTGGCCGATTGGGAATACGAGTCCCTCGGAATCGACGAGCAGGAGTAATCAGCCGTCTTCCCACCGCCCAGGCGGCACTCAAAAGGGGTAGGTCGCGTAGTTTAACGCCATTCCATAAGCGCGCTGTTCAAAGCTTGCTCGACGCGGCGGCGTGGTTTATGAAAGTAGATCATCCCGTGGCCAGGCAGCATCATGTCGGTGTCGATCCGGGCAAAACGTTTCAATGACTCCATGTAAATCGATTTATCGAAATCGATGGAACCGCTCCACCCGAAATCGCCCGCCAGCAGCGTGCCGATGACGTCGCCGCTCACGACGATCCGCTTTCCTTCGTAGTCGAAGAAGTACGCCGTACACCCCATGCTGTGACCCGGAAGATGCATGACCTCGATATCGATGCCGAGTACGTTGATGCGGTCCCCGTCCTGCAGTTCGTAATCCACTTCGCACGGCGTGTACACCTTGTGATAAAGATAGCCGCAGCACCGTTCGTCGCCCGCGCGCATGGCGTCCGCCGTGTTGGCGTGCGCCCAAAGCGGGACTCCCCGCACTTTCAAGAAATGCGCGCCCGCCGTGTGATCGAAGTGTGGATGGGTCAGAATGCAAGCCTTGATGTCTTCCGGCGCGAGGTTCCAATAACGCATGTTGTCGTAGATCTGGTCCAGCGTGTCGCCGCACCCGCAATCGAATAGGAGCAAGCCGTCAGGCGCCTCGAGAACGTACGTATTCCCATCTTCGTACCCCGCGTCGACGCCCGCCCAGGTCACGCCGTTCAAATCGCCGCCCACCTGGTAAAGCCCCTTCAGAATCTGCATTGTTCCAACCCCTCTCGTGCTCGCGCGTTCGCGCGCATGACTTCTAATTGGCCAGTGGATAGAATACATAAGCTGTGTCGCGAGGCGATAATTCACAACGAAAGTGTTGGAATGGCCTTGGAAAGGCGCGTGTTTGCTCGATCATGGCGAATTTCCCGAAATTCCACGCCCTGCCCGTGAACTTGAAGCGCTGTGCGCTCGGCATAACCGTTATTGCCGCGCACGCATTCGGGCAGGAGCCTTCTACGACAGAGGAGACGAGCGACATGGCCACCAAACATGAGACCGCGCCGAAACATACGAATCGCCTGATCGATGCGACCAGCCCCTATCTCTTGCAGCACGCGCACAATCCCGTCGACTGGTACCCCTGGGGCGAAGAGGCCTTTGAGCGCGCTCGCAATGAGGACAAGCCGATCTTTCTCTCCATCGGCTACGCCGCCTGCCACTGGTGCCACGTGATGGAACACGAATCCTTCGAAGATGAGGCGGTCGCGGAAATCCTCAACGAGCATTTCATTTCCATCAAGGTGGACCGCGAAGAGCGGCCCGATATCGATGAGATCTACATGACTGCCGTGCAAATCATGACCGGCAGCGGCGGCTGGCCCATGAGCGTGTTTCTCACGCCCGAACTCAAGCCGTTTTACGGCGGCACCTATTTTCCGCCGCAGGACATGATGGGCCGGCCCGGATTCAAATCCCTACTGCGATCCATCGCGGACGCCTGGGTCAATCGCCGCGACGAAGTGATGAAGAGCGCGGAACAGCTCACGCAATACGTGCGCAATAGTCAAGACATGCGGACCGGCGCGGAAGGCGACCTCGCCGTCGAGCTGTTGCAGGCGGCCGTGGGAGACTTGCGCGAGACCTTCGACACCATCCACGGCGGTTGGGGCGGCGCGCCCAAGTTCCCGTCGAGTCCGAGCATCGAATTGCTGCTGCGCCAGCATGCGCACACCGGCGAATCGGATCTCCTGGAAATGGCCACGCAAACGCTCACTGAAATGTGTCGTGGCGGAATCTACGATCACCTCGGAGGCGGTTTTCACCGGTACTCCGTGGACGCGCAATGGCTGGTACCCCATTTCGAGAAGATGCTGTACGACAATGCCCAATTGAGCGAAGTCTACCTCGACGCGCATCAGGCAACCGGAGACCCGTTATTCGCCCGCGTCGCGCGGGAAGTCCTGGACTACGAGATCCGCGACATGCAGGACCCGGGCGGCGCGTTTCATTCCACCGAAGACGCCGACAGCGAAGGGAAGGAAGGCATCTTCTATACGTGGCGGCACGACGAAATTATCGAACACCTCGGCAAAGAAGAGGGAGAACTCTTTTGCGCGTATTACAGCGTTGAACCGAATGGCAATTTCACATCCCACGAGTCTTATCATTCCGGACTCAACATTCTGCACATCTCAAAGGACCCCGGGGCGGTCGCGAAAGACGCGGGAATTTCGCGTGACGATTTGGAGAAGCGAATAGCCGCATGCCGAGAAAGGCTCATGAACGTTCGCAAACAGCGCGTTCGCCCGGGTCTGGACGACAAGATACTCACGTCGTGGAACGGATTGATCATCGGCTCGCTCGCGCAGGCCTACTCGGTGCTCGGCGACGAGCGCTACCGAGATGCCGCCGTGCGCGCTGCCGACTTCGTATTGTTGGAGATGACCAAGGACGGCGTGCTGTTGCGCAGCCATCGCAACGGGGAGTCGCGCATTCCGGGCTACCTCGATGACTACGCCTTCTTCGCGACGGGCCTTATCGATCTCTATGAGGCCACCTTCGATGTTCGCTGGTTGAATGAGGCGGATCGGCTGGCCACCGGCATGATTGAGCTGTTCTGGGACGACGCGAACGGCGGCTTTTATTTCACGCGTGAAGGCCAGCAGGACGTGTTGACGCGCACCAAGCCCACGTACGACGGCGCGGAACCCTCGGGCAACTCCATGGCGGCCTGGGCGCTGGCGCGTCTGGCCAAGTTGACGGACAATCGCGACTATGCGCAAAAGGCCGAACGCATCTTGCGCATCAATACGGCCAACATGGCGAGCGCCCCCCGCGGATTCATGAAGATGCTCTGCGTCGCCGATTTTCACCTCAGCCCGACGCGGGAAATCGCCATCGCCGGGGAGCCGGATTCGGAACCCGTCCAGGCCTATCTCCACGCGTTGAACGGCGCATTCATTCCGAATAAGGTGGTCGCGTTGATCGATCCGTCGAGCGCGGAGGCCGATGCCTTGGAGAAACGAGTGCCCCTGTTGGCGTCGAAATCGCTGGTAAACGGCGAACCAGCCGTGTACGTCTGCGAGAACTTTGCCTGCAAACAACCCGTGACAACGCCGGAAGCCCTCATGGAGACGCTGGGCGTTTCACAAAATGCAAAATGACCGGGCTGAATGGCGCGACAATCTTGCATCAAACCCGACGATTTCAGCAACATGAAGGAAGTAGAAACAGAATGATTTCTCAAAGCGATTACATCCCCCTTGATCCCCCTTCAAAGGGGGAATCTGCGTGCGCTTCACGGTGCGCAAATGCACATCCAACGTTTTCCGATTACTCAACACGCTTTGTGCATTCCAAGAACCATGACTCGCGGAATTCCCCCTTCGAAGGGGGATCAAGGGGGATGTTCATCACGCGATTGAATTTGACTATCTCTCCCAATGGCCTTCGACGAGGAATCCTCGCGATCGCAATAGTTGCAATCGCGTTCGCGGGCCTGCCCGCGCAGGCCCAGTTCGGAAACCAACCAGACGTCTTGTCGGCGGAAGTGGTGCTCGAACAATCGGGCGTCGCCCCGGGCGGCAGGATCCACGCCGCTATCGTGGCAAACGTGGTCGAGCCGTACCACATCAACGCTCACGAGCCCTTGGAAGAATTTCTGATCGCCACGAACGTGACGCTCGAAACGCCCGAGGGCGTGTCCGTTGTCGAAATCGTCTATCCCGAAGCGGAGAACAAGAATTTTTCGTTTTCCCCCGACCAGCCTGTCGCGGTATACGAGGGCGAAGTGCCCATCGGCATTGTCTTGCAGGTCTCCGGGACCGTCGCGTCAGGAACCATCGAGATCCCCGCGCAATTGCGGTATCAGGCCTGCAACGACACCCAATGTCTCGCGCCGAAAACCGTCGATCTCACCATCCCCCTTACCATCCTCGCCGAAGGCGAATCCCCGACGGCCACGGAATCCGACGTGTTCAGCCGTATTGCCTTCGGCGAAGGCACGGCGCCGGTTGTCGATGAGCCAATTCCGGACGAGCCGGACGAATCGCAGCCGGCGGCGGCCGGCGACTGGAAGGAACTTCTACCCCAGTTCACCATCGCCGGGGAGACAGGCGGCTATCTAAAGCCCGAGGAGTTCATCGCGTTTGTCGACGCGTCGGAGAGCGGCGAAGGGTTCTCCCAATCCAGCTTCTTCGCGGGCAAAAGCCTTATCGCAATCGTGTTGTTAACGGTCGTGGGTGGACTGGCCCTGAACTTGACGCCCTGCGTGTTGCCGCTTATCCCCATCAACCTCGCCATCATCGGCGCGGGCGCCCAAGCCGGGTCGCGCGCGAAAGGATTCGGCCTTGGCGGCCTCTACGGACTCGGCATTGCCGCCGTGTATGGCATCCTCGGCCTCGTCGCCGTGCTCGGCGCCGGGACCTTCGGAACCATCAATGCGTCGCCATGGTTCAACTTTGGAATCGCCATCGTCTTCATCATCCTCGCCCTCGCCATGTTCGATTTGATCCTGATCGACTTCTCCAAGTTTCAGAGCAAGCTCGGCATCAAAAAGGAAAAGGGCAGTTTCATCTTCGCGTTCATCATGGGCTCTATCAACGCCTTGCTCGCAGGTGCCTGCGTCGCACCCGTCGTTATCGCGGTGAT
>JAHDWY010000891.1:0-1159 GCA_023384315.1 Candidatus Hydrogenedentota bacterium
CGCAGACACCGCGAGCGAACTGCCACCCAACATCCCCACTTCCATTCTCGGCGTCAGCGCGAAGATGGCCAGGGAAAGCAAGAAACAACAAACCGCAGTCAGCACCAGAAAGGAACTCAGCGCCCCCCCGATGATCCGCGGTTCCTGTAACCGCGACATCCCTTCCGTCGGCACGAGACGCTCATTCGTGGATGGTGTCAAAAGCATGCCCACGGACACGTCCGCATGACCGGTCACGTCCTTGCGAATCTGCAGCATTCCAAAACACCACACGATCGCTATCATGAAGAACGGAATGACCAGACCCAGGCTCGGCTCCGGATTCTGCGCGCACGCGGACACCATCAGGAAAAAGGCCATCAGAAATATGTACTGGTAGTCTCGGATCGAACGGTCGTGGATTAATAAATAGGCTTGAATGTAGAGGCAAAGTATCGTCAGCGCGATAAGCACCCCGACTTTCATCACCATTTGAGGCAAAATCACCAACGCGAATACGAGGGTGAATAGCGAAGTAATTCGCCGAAACAACGGCGTGCCCCGATCAACGGCTTCGAGCAAGGGGGCGATCGCCAGGATTACAATGCCCAACAGCACGACTTCCCCGCCAAAACTGCTCACCGAGGTCAGGGCAAGATAACTCAGCAACACAAGGCACACGGTGCTGAAGCGGAGCGCCCGATTTACGCTATCAGGCATGGATGACCTCCCGAGGGTCGAGCACACGCGACGCCCCCCCGGCATACCGCTTTCCCCACTCTCGCGGATCGGCGGAGACCATCAGAAAACACGTGTGCCGCGGATGAGCCGTTGCGAGGGCGCGCGAGAAAGGTTCCGGGCTGTCGGCGCCGGTGGTGGTGACACGGGCGAGGAAATCCAGTACCTTGATGGCTTGCGCTTTCCCTTCCCCCTCCTTCAGCGAATCGGCCGGCGTTACCAACGCGACCATGTACTGCCGGTTCAGCAAGGTCACGGCGAGCGAAGCCACCAACTCGATCGCGTCCTCAAATCGTTCGTCGAAATCGTCGAGGCTCGGAATCACGCGCGTGTCCAGCACGAAAATCACGTGGCGCGAGTACTCTTGCTCCAGTTCCTTGATCAGCAACGTTTGGCTCTTTGCGCTCGCCCGCCACGCGATCTGCCTGGGATCGTCTCCCGG
>JAHDWY010000891.1:1169-1551 GCA_023384315.1 Candidatus Hydrogenedentota bacterium
CCCGGAACATAGGGACGCAGACTGAAGAACTCATCGCCCGACCCTTGAAATACCTTCGGCATGTGGCCTGCCCCGCCCGCTTGCTCGACCACGGCCGTGCGCGCCGCCTGCACCCGGGGGTATACGACGACTTCGCACTGGTCCGGAAAGGTTTTACTCGACGCAATCAAGCCAAAAGGAAAAGAGGTTGAGATTACGACCGGAGGCAGTGGATACACCCCCCGTTTCTCAAAACATTGACTGAGCCGGAGTTGCGCGGTCCGCCGAGGCGGAATGGAGATAAACACAC
Organism: Candidatus Hydrogenedentota bacterium; assembly: GCA_023384315.1. Classification (GTDB taxonomy): domain Bacteria; phylum Hydrogenedentota; class Hydrogenedentia; order Hydrogenedentales; family SLHB01; genus JAHDWY01. The sequence goes on from JAHDWY010000891.1 coordinate 1,459, forward strand.
CCGCGATGTCCTTGGGCGAATCGGCAAATGACACGCGCAATGACACAACCGGCAACAATCGCCGTTCGTTCGTCACGCGTAGCACCATGCCGA
>JAHDWY010000892.1 GCA_023384315.1 Candidatus Hydrogenedentota bacterium
CGGGACCATGCGCCTGGGCGCGTACCGGTGCGACTTGAAGGAAGGCACCAAGGCCCGTGAAGCCTACGGCGAAGACACCGTGGAAGAGCGGCACCGGCACCGGTACGAGTTCAACAACGCGTACATGGCGCGCCTTGAGGCGGAAGCCGGAGTTGTCATCAGCGGTGTGCATCCCCGGAGCGACCATGAGCTCGTCGAGATTATCGAACTCCGCGATCACCCATGGTTCTGCGGCGCCCAGTTCCACCCGGAATTCACCAGCATGCCGCTGCGGCCCCAGCCCCTCTTCCGGGAGTTCGTGCGGGCGGCGCTTACGTACAAGCGTTCGCGGGTATCGTCCGAAGCGGGCGTGCCATCGGGCGTGTGAGAATGTCGCCGGAACCCGACGCCACAATACCACTTCGATTGGCGCTTTCGTATCGCGCGAAGGCCGCCGCTGAACTTGCTAGTCTTGAGACGGCGTTGATGAATGGCGCGATACCGGAGCCGGATTTTCAGGTCCGCCAACGGGATCTCAGACAGGCGCAATCGCAGGCCAATGAAGCGGTCGACCGGTTCCGCAAGCGGGAACAAGCCCGGGCCGAGAACCTGCGCGCGGAATTGCGGGCGAAACGCCACGAACAGGCACACCTTCCTGAGCGCGTGGCGTCGGGACGCCTTTCGGCCCCGGAGGCGAACGACCGAAACCGCGCGCTATCGGATCGGATAGAAGCGCTCCGTGCTGAGTTGCGCATCGTTGATGCCCGATCTGCCGCGGAGACGCCAGAAGAGTTGGGCGAATTCGTCGATCTGCCTTTGGATGATTACCCCCGCCGGATCGCTTCGATTTCAGGAACGACCGAGGAATCGCCCGCCCCCACCGCGCACATCTACCCCAAACGCTGGGAGTTGATTTCAATCCTGTCGGGCGGGATCGTCTGTATCCTCGCGGTGTTCCTGCCCTGGGTGCTGCGAGGCGCCGAAGCAGAATCCATGTTCCGGGTCGGTCTGGACCTGTCGCTGGATGGACCCAACCCGATTGCCCGGTTGGCATGGATTGCCTATGTGCTCGCACCGATTGCCGCCGTGGTCATCCTTTTGCGCGTCCGTGGCCCAGCATTGGGATGGGCAGTTTTGAGCATGGGATTGCTTATGCTGGCCGGGGTGCTGCTCTCCGTCGTGATGGCCGGCGCGGACCGCGTTCACGCGGAGGATTTCCGGCAGCTTTGGGCCGCGCTTCACGTGGGTCCCGTTCTGTACGGCGCCGGCGCCCTGGTGATGATCGTCGTCGGCGCGTTACGCGTCAGCCCATGGAGCGATTCACTCGTCCATTCCATGACCGTTTCATTGACGCTGGCGGCCGGTGTAGCCGCGATTGCCGCGGTCGTTGCGCTGTTCCTCTTCTTCGGACCGGAGCCTGGCAGCGTGCGCTTCGAATTGGCTCGTGATGACAGCACAACCGGACTTGTACGCGTCCTCTGCAAAAACGGAAGCCGGGACACCTTGCGACTGGCCGTTCCGTGGCCGGACGACAACGCAACATTTCAATCCGGTGGAGAAGCACCCAACT
>JAHDWY010000069.1:0-1479 GCA_023384315.1 Candidatus Hydrogenedentota bacterium
AGATACGATCCATCCTGTCCGGTGATTCCGGTGATCAGTGCTCTTTTCACGTGATGCCTTCCACTGGCCGGCGGGAAATACCTCGGCCGTTCATCCCTGGTCGTTGCAGCGGGCAATTATGGCAGATTGAATTGGTGGCATCAATGCTTTACGACTGGCGCAGAGGCTGCTGTTGTGGGCACAATGTCGGTCAAGACCGATGGGAGGATCTCACAGGTGAAGGCGGTCATCATCGCGGGCGGGAAGGGAACCCGCATTCGCTCCGTGACGGGCGATGCCCTTCCCAAGGCGCTACTTCCTGTCGCCGGGCTACCGATCATCTTCCGGCAGTTTCAATTGCTCAAGCGCTACGGGTTCTCCGAAGTGGTGGTTACCGCGGGACACCTCGCCCCGGTGTTAAGCGACGCCTGCGCCCGCGAATCGAAACGCCTCGGACTCCGCGTTCAGGTCGTCGTGGAGAACCAGCCCATGGGTACGGGGGGAGGTCTACCCTTGGCCCGACGGTATCTCGGCGAGGAGTCGTTTCTTGTTGTCTGCGGCGACATCGCGGTCGACATGGACCTGGAACGCCTGGCGAAGTGTCATCGCGATGCGGGGGCCGGTGCGACCGTTGTGGTTCACCCAAACGATCATCCTCAAACGTCCGATCTTGTCGTGGTGGACGACTCAGGCTATATCCGCGAATTTCTCCCCAGAGGAACTCGGGCCAGTCGGGACCATCGAAACCTCGTGATTGGTTCCCTCTACGTGCTGTCACCGCGTATTTTTGATTTCATTCACCCGAACGCGAAACACGATCTGAACAACGAGATCCTGCCGCGGATGGTCGCGGGCGGTGCGAAGGTGCTCGCGTACAACACGCCGGAATATCTACGCGATGTCGGTACGCCGGAACGACTGGCGCTTGTCGAGCGGGACATCGCGACGGGCCGGATGGAGCGATTGAACTGGGGTAATAAACGGCCGGCCGTGTTCTTCGATCGGGATGGCGTCCTGATTGAGGACGCAGGTGAGCGCGGTGTGACTTCGCCCGATGAGGTAGTCCTGCTGCCGGGCGCCGCCGAAGCGGTGCGCGCCGTGAACGCGGCGGGGTGGCTGGCCGTAGTAATCAGCAATCAGCCGGGCGTGGCGAAAGGGTTTCTGACTTTCGAGGAACTCGACCGAATCACTGGACGTCTGGAAATGGAGTTGGGCTATGAAGGCGCCTGGCTGGATCGGGTGTACTATTGTCCACACCACCCGGAGTCCGGTTTCGAGGGCGAACGCCCCGAACTCAAGGTCACGTGCGACTGCCGTAAGCCTGCGCCGGGGCTTCTACTGCGGGCCGCCGAGGACCTGCCCATCGACCTGCCGGCGTCCGTGTTCATCGGCGACACGGCGCGCGATGTCGGCGTGGCCCGGGCGGTGGGAATTCCGGTTCTCGGCGTTCGTACTGGAAATGGCTGTCAAGACTGCAACGGCGACTTCCAGCCGGATAGC
>JAHDWY010000069.1:1489-10385 GCA_023384315.1 Candidatus Hydrogenedentota bacterium
CTCGCAGCGCGAATCGAGTTGCTGATATCGTCTGGATTCCTGCTATACTTGTGTCGAACGCCAGCCGACCCTATCCGGCCCGCTTCATTCATAGAAACCGAAGGAATTGCACCGCCATGTCGTACGCGCCCGAGATTCAGAGCTATTTGACCGGTCTTGTTGACGTCCTTCAGAAACTGGATGTCGCCCAACTCGATACATTCCTGCAGTTGCTCGACTCGGCCCGGGAAGAGAAACGGCAGATCTTCATCTTCGGCAATGGCGGTTCCGGCGCGAACGCGTCCCACATCACCGGCGACCTCGTCAAAGGCGCGAGCTACGGTAAGGAGAAGCGCTTCAAGGTGCTCTGCCTCAATGACAACGACGCCGGCGTTCTGGCCTACGCCAACGACGTGAGCTACGATGAAGTTTTTGTCGAGCAGTTGAAGAATTTCCTGAACCCCGGAGACGTGGTCGTCGGCATTTCGGGAAGTGGCAATTCGATCAATATTCTCAAGGCCATCGACTACGCAAACGCGCAAGGCGCGATCACCGTCGGGTTCTGCGGATACCCCGGCGGCAAGCTGGAAGCGCAATCCAAACACGTCGTCCACGCCAACATTCACGACATGCAGTTCGCCGAGGACGTTCACCTCATCGTGGGCCACATCGCCATGAAGATCCTCAGCGGTGGCGTCTGTCACTGAGAAGCGAGAAATGGGGACAGTCCTTATTTTTGCCCTTGCGCACGACACACGCGATTTGCATGGACACATGCCGTGTCGTAAACTCCTGCCGTGAATGGTAGCGCCCTATCCTCAAGGCGCTCCTTAATCCGATCGAACAGCGGATGGGCTCGTCCTGATGGCAATAACGACAACGATACCCTTTAATCGCCCCAGTATGATGGGCGAAGAATTGGCCTTCATTACGGAAGCCGTTAATTCGGGCAAGATCTCGGGCGACGACCCCTTCACCGGCCGCTGTCAGGAACTGCTGGAGCAGGAGCTGGGTGTTGGCAAGGTCTTGCTAACTCCATCCTGCACGCATGCGTTGGAAATGGCGGCCATCCTGCTAAACATCAATCCCGGCGATGAAGTCATTCTGCCCACCTATACCTTCGTGTCGACGGCAAATGCCTTCGTGCTTCGCGGCGCGAAACCCGTGTTCATCGACAGCCGCCCTGATACGCTTAACCTGGATGAGACGAAGCTGGAGTCCAGAATCACATCGAAGACGAAGGCCATCGTCCCGGTTCATTACGCGGGTGTCGGATGCGAAATGGATGCAATCCTCGCGATCGCGGCGAAACATGGCGTGCCCGTAGTCGAGGACAACGCCCACGGCCTTTTCGGCAAGTACCGCGGGAAGTATCTCGGTACGCTCGGCGCTTTTGGCACGCAGAGCTTCCACGAGACCAAGAACTTCACCTGCGGCGAGGGTGGCGCCCTGCTGATCAACGATGCGGCAATGTGCGATCGCGCTGAGATCATTCGCGAAAAAGGCACAAATCGGAGCATGTTTTACCGCGGGCAGATTGACAAGTATTCCTGGGTCGACCTGGGATCGAGCTATTTGCCTTCCGGAATCGCATCGGCCTTCCTGTACGGACAGCTCATCTGCTGGAAGGACATCCAGGCCAGCCGAAGGAGAGTATGGGAAACCTATCGCGCGCGTCTGGCAGACTGGGCCGGAGAACATGGCGTAGGGATGCCCACCGTGCCGGATGAGTGCGAGCAGGCGTATCACATGTTCTACATGATCATGCCTTCCCTCGACGCGCGCCAGGCGCTCATCGCGCATCTTCGGCAGGAAGGCGTTCAGGCCGTATTCCATTATGTTCCGCTCCACCGATCGAAAATGGGCCAGCAATTCGGGGGCAAAGAGGGGGATTGCCCCGTCGCGGAAGATCTTTGCGATCGGCTGATTCGTTTGCCTTTCTACAATACCTTGACCAAATCAGACCAATTGCACGTCATTGACGCCATCAAGAGTTTCCGATGGACGTGACGATCCACGCGTGCCTTGATGGAGCGGACAGTCTATGACGGGTAGCACGGAGATCCTGCGCAGCAAAGCGCCGCTCCGAATCAGTTTTGGCGGCGGCGCTACGGACGTGGAGCCCTACCGCTCCCTCTACGGCGGCTGCACACTCAGCACCACCATCGACAAGTACGCCTACGTGAGTTGCCGCCCACGCAAGGACAAGGTCATCGAAGTTCAATCGCTCGACTACAACATCGTAGCAAAATACGATACAGCCCAACCTTTCGTGATGGATGGCGAACTAGACCTCGCAAAGGCCGTCATCGCGGAACTGAAGCAGAAGCGGGCCTCGCGCGGTTTAGACCTCTTCATGCACAGCGATGCCCCGCCAGGCAGCGGGCTTGGATCATCGTCGACGATGGTGGTCGCGTTGGTCAGTCTGTTCAAGGAGTACTATCGCCGTCCGTTTACGTCGTATGAAGTCGCGGCGTTGGCGTACCACATCGAGCGCGACGTGCTCGGGCTGAAGGGCGGCATGCAGGATCAGTACAGCGCGACGTTCGGCGGGTTCAACTTCATTGAATACGCCGGCGATAAGGTCATCGTCAATCCGCTGCGGCTCGATGCCGCGACACTCCACGAGCTGCACTACTCGCTGATCCTCTGCTACACGGGCCGGACCCGCCAGTCCGCGGGCATTATCGATCATCAGATGCAGAACGTCGAGGACGGCGACCGCAAGGCCGTGCACGCAACGCACGCCCTCAAGGATCTCTGCGTCGAGATGAAGAACGCGCTGCTCCAAGGTGAACTCGCATCGTTCGGCAAACTACTCCACGAATCGTGGCTGCAAAAGAAGAAGATCGCGAACCGGATCAGCAACGCGCACATCGACAACCTCTACGCCGAATCGCGCAAACTCGGAGCCATCGGCGGGAAGATTGTCGGCGCAGGCGGGGGCGGGTATTTGTTGCTCTTCGTGCCTTTCGATCGCCGCCACGTCATCAAGAAACGTCTCGTCGAACTAAAAGCCCAACCTGTCGACTTTAATTTCGACTTCGACGGAGTTCTTACCTGGCGCGCACGAGTGTAAATGGTCCAGTGATTTCCGCCGTGATACTTCAAGCATAAGAACATTCCCCCTTGTCCCCCTTCAAAGGGGGACAAGGGGGATGTTCTTCGGTGCGGCGGTTACATGTGCAGTTCCACAATGTCGCCGTCGTGAAGAACGTGATCCCGTCCGACCGGCTGCCCATCATGAACGCCCTCGCCCCATACCCGCGCGGTTTTCAGGTGTTCGAGAAATTCTTTGTGCACGCAGGCAGCGAATTCTTCAACAGAATCGCCCTGGCGCAACACGAACGGCGTCGACCGGTCCACATCGTGGTGCGGCTGTTTGGAATAGACCCGGATCAATCCGAGTCGCTCGAACACGGATTCCTTGAACCGATCCAGATTCCGGCCGGTTTCGACGGAGATCGCCAGCAGGGGCAGACGATCTTCTTCCAATTCGCGTAACACGGCGAACTCCTCGTCCCAGAGTTCATCGTCCGTCTTGTTGACCAGTACGAGGCACGGCACGTGAAAGTCACCTCTTTGTTCCATTCGGCCATCCGATTCCCGCGTAGCAACGATGCGGTGCTCCTTGAGGATGTCGATTGCATCGTCAAGTTGCTGCATGGATCGCGATTGAATGTCGACCATGATGACAAGTAGGTCGGCGGTACGAATCAGATTGAACAATTCAGGTTCCACGTGTTCCCGGCTCAACGGAGGCGTGTCGATCAACTGCAACTGGATATCGCGGACCGGCATCATCCCCGGCGTCGGCGCCCAGGTGGTAAAGGGCGCTTCGGACACTGCGGGTGTCGCGTGGGTGACATTGGACAGTAGGGCAGATTTACCCACGTTGGGCGCGCCTACGATGACGACCCGTGCGGGGCCTTCCTTTTCGATGTGGAAGGCCGACTCCTGCCGGTTGGTTTTTTTGATCCTCTCGGCGGCGTTCTTAAGTTTGGAGAGTTTCTGCCGGATACTCGCCCGGAGCTTGTCGGTGCCCTTGTGTTTGGGAACGGTGGCGAGCAATTCCTCCGTCAGGGCGACCTTTTCCTCTGGCGTGTCCGCCGCTTTCAGGCGGGCTTCCACTTCGTAATACTTTGGCGGCAGGTTTGTCGGCATTGCTACAAGCGCTCTCGCAGTTCCCCTGCGGCACAACCTGAATTCAGCATACGACGACCGGTGAAACCTGTCAACCGGCGGGTTGCATTTCGTCGAACCGATCTCCTACGCTCGCACCTCATCGGTTCGGGGTTGGTTGTGAGGGAATTCCATGCTTAGACGATGTCACGATATTGTGCTTATCACTATGCTTTCCACATTTACCGCGCACGCTGGATGGTGGGGGTCTCCCGAACACAAGGAATGGCGCTGGTACCTCGGCGATCAATGGAGCACGCAATACTCCAAACTCGATCAGATTAACACCGGAAACGTCGCGGAGCTCGAGCAAGTCTGGACTTACCATAGCGGCGGCGAAGCGCAAATTCAGACCAATCCCATCGTCGTCGATGGCCTTCTCTACGGAGTTTCCGCCGACCGCAGGGTCTTCGCTCTCGAAGCGGATACGGGACGCGAAGTTTGGGTCTACGAACCCGAACACGCGGAAGGCAGCGGCGCGGTCGTGCGCGGGCTTCTCTATTGGGAAGACCGGGGCGACCAACGCATCTATGCGACAATCGAGCATCATCTCTACGCTCTGAACGCGCGCACGGGAAAGTCCATCGCCGATTTCGGCAATGGTGGCGCCGTCGATATCAAGTTAGCTTATGACCGGGATGTCTCGAAGCTGCACATCGGATCAACGTCCCCGGGTGTGATTCATGACGACATCCTCGTCATGTCCGTGCGCCTGTCGGAAAGTCATCCCGCCGCACCGGGCGACATTATCGCCTTTAACGTGCGAACGGGCGAGCGCGAATGGATCTTCCATACCATTCCCCATCCCGGCGAGTTCGGTTATGACACCTGGCCGGACGGCGCGTGGAAAACGGCGGGCGGCGCGAACTGTTGGGCGGGGATGAGCCTCGACGCGAAACGCAGCATCGTCTATATTCCAACCGGATCGGCGGCCTTTGATTTCTATGGCGCCGATCGCAAAGGCATGAATCTCTTCGCGAATACGTTGCTCGCGCTGAACGTGGAAACCGGCGAGCGCATTTGGCACTTTCAGGCTTTCCATCACGATCTATGGGATCGTGACCTACCCGCGCCGCCGAACCTGGTGACCGTCCTTCAAAACGGACGCAAACGCAATGCCGTTGCGCAGATTACGAAGTCGGCTCATGTCTTTCTCTTCGATCGCGAAACGGGGGAGCCCTTGTTCCCAATCGAGGAAGTGCCGGTTCCGGCCAGCGACGTGCCCGGCGAGGAAGCCTGGCCGACCCAGCCGGTGCCCCTGAAACCGCCGCCCTTCCAGGCGCAAGCCTTCACGGAGGACATGGTCACCACGCGCACACCGGAGGCGCACACGTACGCGCTTGACCGCCTGCGCCGTGCGCGCACGGGCGAGCCGTTCATCCCGCCGAGCCTGCAAGGGTCGGTCGTTTTCCCAGGATTTGTCGGCGGGGGAGAGTGGGGTGGCGCGGCCGTCGACCCGAAGTCCGGCATCCTCTACGTGAACGCCAGCGTGATGCCGTGGATCACGACCCTCTACGAAGTCACCGAAAGTGCCGCCTCCGGTCCCAACGGAACCGCTGCCCTGGTCTACGCGCAGAACTGCATCTACTGCCATGGTCCGGACCTCAAGGGCGATCCCTTGAACGAGTTTCCACCCCTGCGCGATCTCAAGACCAAATATACCACCGACGAAATGGCGACCATCGTCCGGCAGGGCCGCGAGCGTATGCCGTCCTTCGGGCACCTTACCGACGAGGAAGTGACGGCCGTGACCCAGTTCCTTTTCGACCTTGACACGCGGCAGTTGGATGCTGGGGCGCCCATTGTGCAAGCCGAACCCGCCACACCGGAAGGCGAACGCTGGTTCACGCACACAGGCTATCACCGCTTCGTCGATCAAGACGGCTACCCCGCCATCCAACCGCCCTGGGGCACGCTGACCGCGATCGATCTGAACGAAGGCGAGATCGTTTGGCAGGTTCCGCTGGGCACCTTCCCCGAACTCGCCGAACAGGGACTCACGAACACCGGCACCGAGAACTACGGCGGACCCATCGTCACGGCCGGCGGCCTCGTCATCATCGCCGCAACGAAGGACAACCGCATCCGCGCCTTCGACAAGGATACCGGCGAAGAACTTTGGAAGGCACCGCTACCCCACGCGGGCTACGCCACCCCGTGCACCTACGAAATCGACGGCCGCCAATACATCGCCATCGCCGCCGCCGGCGGCAAGATCGGCAGCGAAGCGGGCGATGCTTACGTCGCCTTCGCCTTGCCGGGAGAAAGAAAGTAGTCGAATAATCTAATGGCGTTCTCGCTTTCCAGAAGGTCGGGCGTGTGCCCAATCGGGAAGTCTACACTTCGCCTGCCAACCGCATTATCCGTTGCTGAAGTTCGTCGGAAATCCACATCCCGGAATCGCACAGTCTCGAAAGGACCGGACGGACTTGCTCTATGAGCCCGGAGGACTTTGCTTCCAGTACAATTCGAAGAGTTCCCCAAACGATCAACCCCGCCGCTTGGGCCGTGCGGCGGGCGAGCAGGTCGTCCAGAAGAAGCACTCGAGTAGGGTTTTCCAAGCCCAACGCCATTGCGGCCAGTTCGCCAGCCCCCAAGTCCAATGAAAGCCATTCCGATGGCGTCGCGGCTGGGTCTACATTCCTCACCCACGGCAGTTCAACGGGTTTCGGCACATCATAACCTCTCGCACGGCCTTCGTTCAGTTCGAGGATGACTGCGGATGGGACCCAAATCTCATCGAAAAGATGGGGAAGCAGATCGATCGATTTCGCGCGGTGCAGGTAGAGCAGTGGAGACGTATTACTTATCGCGTCAGGCATGCCCGCCTTCTAAGTCGTCCAATTCGGCTTGGAGCGGGAACACTCGGTAGGTATCCAATGCCTTCAGAAACTCGACCCGGGACATGTCGGCCAATTCGGCCGCGCGGCCCGATGACAACCGGCCTAGTTCATACAGCTTCACCGCTGCCAGTACACGCAACTCTCGGCCGAATGCCAACGGGTCAGACTTCTCCGCGAGCAAAACCTTCTCCGGTATATCGAGCACAATCTGTCGCGTCGCCATATCGACCTCCACTTCCCATTATACCTCATCTTCGCATAGAAACATCTGGTTCCTTGATTGCCCCGGCGGCGTCGGGCATATTCACAGGGACCGCAGTACGAGGGAGGAGACGCCGCATGGAGTTGGGTTACGAAGCGATCGGCTGGTACTTCGTGTTCCTGCTCGCCATTACGATTCATGAAGCCGCGCACGCGTACGTTGCATATCTCGGTGGGGACTCGACGGCCTACAATAACGGCCAAGTCACGCTGAATCCCATTCCCCATATCAAGCACGAACCCGTCGGAACGGTCGTTGTCCCAATCATCGCGTTGTTCGTCATGGGGTGGCCGCTCGGCTTTGCAAGTGCTCCCTACGATCCCTTGTGGGCAGGCAGGCACCCGTACCGCGCCGGTCTCATGGCCCTCGCGGGTCCGGCGTCGAATCTGCTCCTTACAATGCTCGCGACGGTGCTCATCTGGATTGGCCTATTTTCCGGCGTATTCGAATCACCCGCATCGATTCAGGGCCTTGACCATGTCGTGACTGCTACGAGCGACGGCGTCTGGGCCAGCCTTGCGAATGTGCTCAGCATCGTGTTTTCCCTGAACCTCCTGCTCTTCGTGTTTAATCTGTTTCCCTTTCCTCCGCTGGACGGCAGCGGCGTCATTTCGCTGCTCCTGCCGGAGAAGGCTGCCGTCAAGGTTCAGGAATTCCTCCACAATCCCATGTTTTCCCTCATCGGACTCCTCATCGCCTGGAAGACGTTCTGGTACGTCTTCGACCCCATCTTCGTGTTCGCGTGGAATATTCTGCATCCGTTCTCTGGGTACGGCTAGGAAGGCTGGAGACCGGAGGCTGGAGGTATGGACCGCGAGGGCTTGCCCTCGCTCTCCGCAAACACCTTTGCCTTTTTCTTGAACCCTTTGATCCGTGATTATTGTTGACCCCAACACCGCATCGGCCTACCATGAAGGCGGCAACGAAGCCAACGGGGGAGACGTATCATGAACCCGGAAATCCCGATAGCGAACCATTATGTGGCGCAGGCGTCCCGCCTGCTTCTTCGCAAAACGCAGCGACCGGCAATAAATTGCAGGCGGGTCGCCTGCGCTACATTTGCCGGTCCACGGTCACGAGTATGGGGGAACGTGCTCGTGATCGCCGCAACCCTTGGCGCCGCCGTGTTGCTCACCAGCTGCCCGCCGGTCGAGGAGCCGCACGTCATTCTCGGCACTTGGGACTACCTCGAAGACGCCCTGGACGGCTACGTCCGTTGGGAGATCAAACCCAACGGCACCATCGAACAGACCGATCTCGGCCACGGCATTCTCGCCGGGAACCTCACCTGGGTGCTTACCGGCCCCAACGAAATCCGCATCAGCCAGGACAACGGCGTCAACCAATGGATCCTGGAAGGCACGATCTATTCCGACGACTACATGGCCGGGACCTGGATGCAAATCGCCGGCGCCGACACCGGCACGCACGGGGACTGGACCGCGAACCGCTTCCCTTAGTGAGATTGATCCATCCGTGGACAACTTGCCATCAAGAAATGGGGAGGGGGCCATGATTGCGCTGTCCCGAGTGTTGTGTCCTCTGGCTTTTTTGATCCTGGCAGCGGAGGATACAGCCCTCCCACTCGACGAGGTCCTCTCTGCGCATTGTCTGACCAAGGACAAAAAAG
>JAHDWY010000069.1:10395-11294 GCA_023384315.1 Candidatus Hydrogenedentota bacterium
TTCCCCTCTATTCGCAATGCGGCCAATTCTGGACAACAAACGTCAAGTTGCCGGACATCGTTCTGACGAACCGGGGCTTGAGTCCGGTGACGCTGGCCGGAGTGGAGATCGTGGGGATGTCCGAGGGCCGGCAGGTCGCGACCTGCTCCCTGTCCGAAGATCTCGATGAAGTCATCAGGCAGGCGAACGCGCAGTTCACCCGGCATCTCGGAGACGATATGTTGGACGAAGTCTCGAATCCCCGCCTGGCAGTCGGTTTCGGGACGATGGTATTTGACGGCACGAAGCTCAGCAAAGACGGCACCATCGACGCAGGCGAAAGCGCCGTTGTCCTGCTTTCTCGCTGTCTGTTCTTCACCTATACGGGCTTCGCCAAAGTGGATGACCTTCACATCACGCTCGCCGTACAAGACGGCGCGGATCGAAAGGCCGTGGTTTGTCCGATTGATTTCACGCCCTACGAGACGAAGGGCGACTACATGTTCCCGCTGAAAGGGGACCTCTGTGTCTCCAATCTCCCGATGAACTTCGCGCAGCATCGCATGGCGCTTTCCCAAGAGTTTGCGTTCGACGTTATGGGGGCAGGTCCGATCGTGGATGGGCATGGCCCCTTTTTGCGAAGCGCGGAAGCACAGAATCTTGCCGACTACCCGATCTTCCATCGCGAGGTTCTGGCAGCCGGAGACGGTACTGTGGTGGACGTTGGCACGGCGTTCCCCGACTCGCTGACGAGCAATCCTGCGGAGTTCTCCGAAGAAAGGTTCCGGGACTTGGGAACGGATCTTATCGAGAAGATCGGGTATCTGAACTACCTCTCCGGCAACTACATCGTCATCGACCACGATAATGGCGAGTTCAGTTTTTACAGTCACCTGAGCGAAAACAGCATCCGCGTGCAG
>JAHDWY010000070.1 GCA_023384315.1 Candidatus Hydrogenedentota bacterium
CGCCGCCGGAGCTATCATTCTGGGCGATCTGGGCATTGGGATCGCGCCAGGACTCCTCATCCGTCGTGGATTGCGCGTGGCCTTCTTGATTGCCGAAGTCTTTCATGAATTGGTCGAAGCGATCCTTAATTTGTTCCTGTTGCTCCCGAACTTGCGCAAGCGAATTGGCAAGGCGCATCAGTTCCCACTGCTCCTGTTCTTTCTCGAAGCGGGTGAGGTGAACCTGTTCTTCCATCTTGAGCCGTTCCGGTCCCTGTTGTGGGCTGCCTCCGGAACCGGACATCATGGACTTTTCCAGCTCGCGAACGAGCATGCGCAGCTTCTGGTAGGCTTCCTTCTCAGGCGGGACCGCCGCCGCGGCATCGGTCTTGAGAAGATGCTGATGCGCCTCGGCGAAGTGCCCTTCCACTTCGGCGAGCATTGCTATTTGTTCACTTGAAAAGCCGTACTTAGGGTCTTCCTTGATGAGGCGGGTCTGCTCCTGCACGTGTCCTGCGTCTTTCGCGATGGACGACACCTGGCCGCGTTCGCGCTCGTCGAGTTCCAAGTCGTTGGCGAGGGGCCAGGTCTTCTTCAGAATCGCGCGCGAATACTCCAGCACGGCCAGCATCCCCGCGTGCGCTTCGAACATGCTCCCCAAACCGGGTTTCCCAAACTCGGACGGCAACGACGCCGGTGGCTGATGCCAGACCTGCCGATAGGGTTTGACCTCGATGAAGTAGATGTCACCTGTGGCCGTTTCGCCTTCGGCCTTGATGCCGGTGGCAACGTCCTTCGCCTCAGCATGAAACATGATTGCGTCGCCCAGTTCGAGGTCGAACTCTTCCAGTTCCAGCGTATGCGCAAGGACGGTTTCCCGCGCGCCGCGTTCCACCGCACCCGGTACGCGTACGGGAGGGTTTCCGGGCACTTCGATCACGAGTTCCACGGAGTCCAGACCGTAGTCATCCGTCACCTTGATTTGCAGGGGCACGCTGGCCACGTTCGTAGCGAGGTAATCGCCGCCCGGCGTTTCAAGTTCGAACTCAGGCGCGCCGTCGCCGTGAAGGATGATCTGGAGCGGCGGTTCCTTGTCGTTGATGAGGCCGTTCTCACCGCGCAGCGCAAACCGCATCATGCCCGGTTCGGTGGCCGTGAACCGATGCTGAAAAGTTGGTCCTGAATCGGAGGCGATGCTGCGCTCTTCCCCACTCGCATCCATGACGGTGACTTCGGTGACGGGTTCGGACGTCTCGACGGTGAGTGTGACCTCGGCGCCCTCCAGCACTTCCAGCGTGAACTCGCGCACGTCTTCATGATATGGCGAGTCTTGTGCGCCCGCTGCGATGTCGGCCGCGATCGCCGTGATCCGCGGAATCTCGGCAACCGAAATCGTATGCCACTCGGTCGCCGCGTCGCCGCCCCGGAACTGATAGCGATAACTTCCGACAGGTAACGAGGTCATCGTGGAAATCTGGGCGCCGCCCGCTTCGTCCAGTGTGGGCGAAAGCAATATCTCCTTGATGATGGATTCGGTTTCGCTGTCCCCGGCAGCGGCGACGACGCGGAGCGTCGCTTCCTCGGGCACGTGCCCACCGACCCGGGCGGCAAGACTGACGTTTACGTCGGGCGGGGTGGTGATATCGCCCGTTGTCGTTTCCAAAGTGGTTGCCGGCACCGGTTCGATAGCGGCGAGGGGTTGCGTCAGGCGCGCGAAGTATCGCGAAAAGTAAGCCGCGTTGCTGAACAGCGCGACGGCAAGCATGATCGTGCCGGCGAAGATGGCGACGCAGGCAACGTAGGCCTGCCACTTGGGAACGGTTTCCGTGAAATCGACGTTGCGGCTGTTCTCCTCGACCTGCAGCACGAGGCGCTCGGCCAAGGCTTTGGAGTAAGGATAATCCGTGCGATTCTCGAAATACTCGACGGCGGTAACGAGTTGCTGGTCGTAGGACCGGAACCGCTCGATGTAGTTTGCGGCCTGGTGCGCGGTGAACTGGCGCACCAGCGCACGCCCCGACCAGTAAATCACCGCGACCAAGCCGCCGAGCAGCAGGAGTAATGCGAGGACCCGCGGCGCGGGGCCAAAATGAAACCGGTGATCGAGCAAGCTGAACGCGCCCACGAACAGAACAAGCACGCAGGCCGCTGCCGCGACGGTACGCAGCAGAATGAGACCGACCAGCCACCGCTGTACGCGTCGCACGCGATCGACCAAATCCCGCAATCGGATGTCAATGGATTCCGCCATCACCTGCTCACCCGGTTTGAAACAAACACATCCGCCAACACCAACCCGAGAACCGCCCACGCGAACCCGCGCCACAGCGACTGGCGCTCGCGCTCCGTCGTCGTCGTGCCGTTTGCGGATTCGCCCGATTCTTCAAATACCCTTGCGAGTAGAATCTCCAAGGCCGCATCGGTAGAGGGAGTGATATCCGTTTCGCCATGGGGCACGTTGAGACCCGCATAGCGCACCGGCTTGGTTCGCGTCGCCACCCAGCCCAACTCGGGAATGGGTGCGACCGAAATGGATCCAGTTGAAAGTTGCGCGGGAACCGCCGAACCGCTGGGGGTTTTCACATAGATGGTCTCTCCCCCCTTGCTGTGCGCGAGTTCGAAGTCCGATGCGGGCAGCAAGACGGTCTCGCCGGCCTCGAACGCGACGGGGTCAAGCTGCGCGCCTCCCCCGACGAGAAAGTTCACGAAGGCCACTGCGCCCGGTGACTTCATGAGCGGCGAGAAGTCGTCGTCAGCGCTGGTATTCACAAGCAACGCGGACCCGCGCCCGGCGGTCTTGTAACAGAGAAAAGGATCGCCCTCACCGAAGGACCACAGCACTTCCGCTCCGTCCGCCAGCACGAGGGTATATGCACCCAAAACCGGCAAATCCTCGAGACGATAGTTCTGCAGCGCGTGTATCGCGTTTGACTCCGGCGACAGCGAATCGGTGAAAACAGATTCGCGGACGTTCGTGGCCAGTCGCAGGGGCTCGCGCCGCAATTCGACCGGCGTCGCCGGGAAGATGCCTGCTTCCGAAAGCGATTCGTAGTAACCCAGACCCGACTCCAATTCGGGATCGACGAATCCAATGAGCCGTCCACGGGCGTTCACCCAGTCCGCCAACTCCTCGACCCATTGCGTTTTTCGATTGAGGGCGGACGCCAGGATGACGATGTCCGCGTCGGCCAGCAGGTTCTCCTCAAACCGGTGATGGGATACGACCTGAACGGTCATGGGGTCCATGGGATTCAGTTGCGACAAAGTCTCCAGCGCGGTCTTGAGGAGAAACGATTCTTCTGCGTCTTTGGTCAGGATGAGCACGCGCTTCGCGCGCTGACGTCCCTGACCCAGGCCCAGGAAATACCGGTTGTCCTCCGGCAAGCCATCGTCGGAAGCGATACGAAGTTCGATTCGAGAGAACGCCAGATCGGAACTTGCTAAGGGCAACCGCAATTGCACGGACATGCGCGCTCTTGCATCGACTCGAATGGGGGTTTCGACAGGCGGGCTATCGTCGAGCGTACCCGTGAGATTGACTTCTTCGGGTGTGTCACCGTAGTTGGCAATCGTCACGGCAAGCGTCAGCGTCCGATCGGCGCCCGGCAGCACGCGCGCGTCGAGCAGCGCGAGGTTTGACGGCGAATCCCCGGCGTCGACCCGCTGGCACGTAAACGAAGACACGGGAATCGGCTCGTCCACGCCGTCGAGGGCAACGCGGGCTTCCGCGGTGAAATCGCTGACCAATCCAACCGAGACCGCGCCAGTGCTCGCGCGCGACACGCTATCGACGGCGGAAAGCAATGGGGCGATCTTCATCTTGAGAGGCGTCGGGCGTAACTCGGAGAGGAACTGCCGTGAACCGGCGGCGTCGAGGTCGCGCGAGGATGCGCCTGAAGCGAGACCGATGACGTGGAACCGCGCATTGGTGTCCGCCGATTCGATCATCGCTTCCGCCGCTTCCACGGCGCGCGGAAACACGTCGCCGTAGGCCATGGACAGGGAATCGTCCACGCCGAGGATGACAACAGGCAACGTCTGGACGTTTCGTTGCGCGAGAATGCGCTCGGGTCCCGCGAAGAACACGGCGATGAGAATCACGATGGCGCAGCGGATGAGCAGTACGAGCAGATTGCGAATGCGGCGGCGGGACTGGGTTTCGATCTCGCCGCTGCGAAGAAAGCGCAGCATGGTGAAAGGCACCTTGCGAAACCGGGGGCGCGCAAGCAGGTGCGCCGCGATGGGTCCCGCGACGGCTAGCGTGCCCAGGAGGAATATGGCTTGGAGGAAAGTCACATCAGCCTCCTGCGACGGCCCAAGTACGCCATGAAGGCCCGGTCTAAAGTCTGCGACGTGTCCATGAGCCAGTAGTCGATTTCCTTCCGGCCCGAGGATTTCTCGATGTCGTCAAGGAAGGCCTGCACGTTCGCCTGATAGGTGTTTTTCAGGGATTCGGGGTAGGTCCGCAGCCGGTCGCCGGTTTCGAGATCCTCGAACTGAACGAGGCCCTGATAATCCAGCGCGATTTCCAGGTGGTCCAGCGTATGGAAGATGATCACGTCGTGTTGGAGATACTTCAGATGAGAAAGCCCGCTGGCAAGATCGTCCGCATCGTCGAGGAGATCGGAAATCAGGATCACGATACCGCGCCGCGTCGCGGTTTCGGCAAAGGCGTGCAGCACGTCAGTGAGACGGGTCTGCCCTTCGCCGCGAACGCGTTCCAACGCCGTGAGGATGGCGTAGAGGTGCGTTCGCCGTCCACGCGGGGATATACGCGTGAGGATGCGATCGGCGAAGACCATGAGGCCTACACTGTCGCCTTGCCCCAACATCAGGGAGGTAAGTGCGGCTGTGAGGAAGCGTCCGTAGTCGAGCTTGGAGTAGGTAGTGCCGTCGCCTTGAAAGGTCATGCTCTTGCTGGAATCGAGCAGGATGTACACCGGTACGTTGGTGTCCTGGCGAAACTGTTTGATGTAGAGCTTGTTCGTGCGGCCGAACACCTTCCAGTCGAGGAAACGCAATTCGTCGCCCGGTTCATACTGCCGGTGTTCGCTGTATTCCGCGCTGAACCCGTGAAAGGGACTCGGATGCAAACCGGAGAAGAAGCCTTGCACCGCGCAACGGGCAACCAGCTCCATATTCTGCAGCCGGCTTAGAAGCGCGGGATCGAGGTATTTCGAGGCGCCTGCCATGTGTCACCAAACCCTGAGGTTGCACCAGAAGGAAAACTGTCGCAGCGGTACCAATTACTTCGGGGGCGCGATTCGTTTGATCAAGTCGTCGATGACGGTCTCGCGGCTGATGCCGTCGGCCTCCGCGTCGAAGTTAGTGATGACTCGATGCCGGAGCACCATCTTGCAGACCTTGCGCACGTCGTCGAAACTCGGGGTCACGCGTCCCATGATGAGGGCCAGCGCCTTCGCGCCGAGGACCATGTATTGGCCGGCGCGGGGACCGGAACCCCATTTGAGATATTTCTTCACCATGTCGGTCGCCAGGGGATCGGTGGGACGCGTCGCGCGGGCCAGCCGGACGCAGTACTCGATGACCGCGTCGCTCACGGGGGCGGACCTCACCAGGTTTTGAAAGAGGACAATCTCTTCCTTGTTCAACACCGGCGCCACGGGTTGTTTCGCGCGGGTGGTGGTCTGTTTGACGATCTGGTGTTCTTCTTCCGAAGTGGGGTAGTCGATGTAGACCATGAACATGAACCGGTCCAGCGCGGCTTCGGGCAAGGGATAGGTGCCTTCCTGCTCGATGGGGTTCTGCGTGGCGAGGATGAAGAAGGGCGCGTCGAGCTTGTACGTGCGGCCTGACGCGGTGACTTCCCGCTCCTGCATGGCCTGCAACAGGGCGGCCTGGGTCTTGGGAGGCGTCCGGTTGATTTCGTCCGCCAGCACGACGTTGGCGAAGATGGGCCCGCGGATAAATTCGTAGCGGCGCTGATGGGTTTCCGCGTCTTCCTGGATGATGTCCGTGCCGGTGATGTCCGAGGGCATGAGGTCGGGCGTGAACTGGATCCGGTTGAAGCTCAGGTGCAGCGCGTCGGCGATAGAGTGCACAAGCAGCGTCTTGGCCAGGCCCGGCACGCCCTGAATGAGGCAATGGCCCCCGGCAAGCATGGAACACAACACCGCATGGATGACATTGTCCTGCCCCACGATGACCTGGTGAATCTGCGACGTGAGCCGCTTATAACCTTCGTGCAGGCGGGTAACCGCTTCGTCGTCCCTGATCGGGGCGCTTACGACAGGTGCAGGTTGTGTGGTCATACTTCCTCCCGGATTGGCTAAGATAGAAGAATCTCCTCGCATCTAAGTAGACGTTTCAGACCGCCAAATGGTGACACCGGCAACCGAGTCGTCGATGTGGGCGCGCCTGCAGTGTCCATCCTCGCAGCTCAAAGCGCCGGTGCCCGGCGCACTACCCGCCTCACAAACTCCTGTCTTGCAATGGGTTCCACGCGTGCGCCAGCGCCTGGATGAAGTATGTCGAAATCCGCGCTTATCGATCACCGATCCAGGGCAACTCCCCCTTTTCGCTGCCGGCCCTTCAAGAAAGATGGTCTTCGACAAACCCCAACGCCCGCTCCCAATCGATCTGCTCGATTGGCGTGCGATGCGTCCCTTCCGGAATCTCGATATAGATGTACGGGGTGCCTTGGCGCTTCAGGACACCGGCGATCCTGCGGGAGACTTCCGCAATCAAAACATCGCGTTCGCCGGACTCGATGTAGACCGGCATCGTGAGAGCCTTCGCGGGGCTCGCGTCGGTAAGTGGAAGGGCCGGGCACATCGCGATCACCCCGGCGTATTCACCGGGGTTCGCCATGGCCTCCATGAGCGATTGTTTTCCGCCCAGAGACGAGCCGGAAAGGATGATTGGCCGAGGACCATACTTGGATTCCAGATCCTTCCTCAAGCCGTCAAAATCATCGATGCGCGCTGTGACGTAGATCCAGCCTCGATCGGCAAGAAGCGTGCGCAGGCGCGCAAAGGTTCCTTCGGCATACTCCGGGTCCATCCCTTGAGTCTCATCACCATCAGCGCCGTGCATATAGATCATAATCGGTGCGGTGGGTCTGATCGTCGCCGGTTCCTGGACCATGCAGTACTGGTCCTGGCCACGGGTGGCTGTCATTTGAAAACTCTTGGCATCCGGGTAGCCGATGGCAATGTTGGAGAAGTCCGGACGGGAGTACGATTCAGTCATGAGTTCCGAAGCGGCGGGCACAATTTCTTTGCCGCAACCACTCGCGAAGATGGCCACGAGTAGAAGGCAGAGCGGAAGGATTGCTGCCGGCTTTTCTCGATCCATAGGATGCGAGTATACCATGCGGGACCCCGACGCCGAACAATCCCAGTAGCGTAGGTGGTAGGTTGTGGACGCGTGTCAGGACTGGGATTGCGCCTCTTTCTTGCGGCATACTGTCTGTTCCACACGCGGGTGCAACATGGGGAGCCAGACTTCATGAAGAGACGCGAGTTTATACAATCTGTGGCGCTTGGCGCGGCGGCCGTGGGCGCCAGCCTGACCGCCGGGGCCGAGACGCCGCGGAAACCGAACGTGGTCTACGTGTTCGCCGACCAGTGGCGCGCGCAGGCCACGGGATACGCGGGCGATCCCAACGTACAGACGCCGAATATCGATGTCATGGCAGCGCAATGCCTCAATCTTCCGAACGCCGTGTCCGGCTGGCCGGTGTGCTCGCCGTATCGAGGCAGCCTAATTACTGGACAATATCCCCACGTACACGGCGTATTCTGCAACGATGTGTGCCTCAATCGCGGCTCTGTTTCGATTGCGGAAGCCTTCAAAGGCGCGGGATACCACACCGGCTATATCGGCAAATGGCATCTCGATGGTCATGGCCGGTCCAGTTTCATTCCACGCGAACGGCGTCAAGGATTCGAGTATTGGAGAGTGCTGGAGTGTACGCACGACTACAACCAGTCCTATTACTACGGCGATTCCGATGAGAAGTTAATGTGGGACGGATACGATGTCTTCGCGCAAACCCGCGACGCGCAACAGTACATCCGCGATCATGCGGCGAAGGGTCCCTTCGCGCTGTTCCTATCCTGGGGCCCGCCGCACAATCCCTATCAAACCGCGCCGGAAGAGTACCACGCGATGTACGATCCCGCAACGCTGGAACTGCGACCCAACGTAACGCCGGAGATCGAGGAGTCCGCGCGCAAGGATTTGGCCGGATACTACGCCCACTGCACGGCGCTCGATCAATGCGTCGGCGATTTGCGCAAGACGCTTCGTGACGAGGGGATTGCCGATGACACCATCTTCGTATTCACCTCGGACCACGGCGACATGCTCGGGTCGCAAGGCGAGATCAGAAAACAGCGGCCCTGGGATGAATCCCTGCGCGTACCTTTCCTGATCGAGTACCCCCGCGTGCTGGGGACCGATGCGCGGTCGGACGAACTCATCATCAACTCGCCGGACATCATGCCGACTCTCCTGGGGCTGTCCGGCATCGCCGTGCCGCGGACGGTGCAAGGCACGGATTACAGTCCGGTGCTGCGCGGCGAGAGCAACTATCGGCCCGAAGGAGCGCTCATGTCGTGCCTCAATCCTTTCGGCGAATGGACGCGCGAGAAGGGCGGTCGCGAATACCGCGGTGTGCGCACGATGCGCTACACCTACGTGCGGTCGTTGGATGGGCCCTGGCTGCTGTACGACAACGAAACCGATCCGTACCAGATGGAGAACCTGTGCAACACGCCGGGCGCGGCTTCGGTGCAGGCGCGCCTCGACGGGTTGTTGAATCAGATCCTGGACGACGTGGGCGACGAGTTCCTGCCTGGCGCCGAGTATGTGCGTCGATGGGGATACGAGACCGACGAGCATGGGACGGTGCCGTACAAGGCGTAGATACAAATCCAAAATCCGAATTTCGAAATTCGAAACAAATTCGAATGGCCGAGATCCAAAAAGATCAAAATGGCAGAGATTGAATAAATTGAGGGCAACTGGAAGGCGGGATATCGTTTTGCGTGGTAGTCATGAAAGGCCGATCGCCAATTCCCCGGGTACAGTTTCGTACTGCCAAAGACGCGCTTCGCACTTACCGATGCGGGCTTCGTGGAGCCCCGGATGGGGCGACTCGACTGTAGCCCCGGGTGGAGCGCAGCGGAACCCGGGGTTCTCGGACAACCCCACCCTCACGAAGCCCTGGATAGGGCGTAAGATGCTCCCGATCACATTGCGCCATGCCTGTTGCGTTGTCGCAATACTCGCGGGCGTGATTTCATCAAAGGCCGCTGATTTTACCGTTGACCCTGTCACGCGTTATATCCACGTTATGTATGCCGTTCCGGCGGACGCACCCGATACGGTCGAGGTCTATGCCGCGTGGTCCGTGCCAGAGTCCGGCGAATGGCATCCCGCGAAGGTATGGCCGTTGGTATCCGAAACCGCCCTGCGCATGGCGACCAGCGCCGACTGGACGGCGTGGCACAACGAGGGCCGCATCACCGAAAGGCGTGCGGCGGGACTGATTCGGACCCTCGTCTTCAATCCCTATCCCGACGGGCAACAGGATGGTCGCGTCAACGTCCAATTTCGGATCACAATCACCGGCACGGACGGCGCCACGATTGCTGAGGAAACTCTCGCCATTGACGCCGGCAACAGCGATGTCATCTACATCGAAGATTGGTCGAAGGTCACGACCGCCGACGCGATTGCGGTCGATGACGCCACGGATGCCCGCCTCTGGACGTGGCGCACCGGGCAGGAGAATGTGACCTTCGGAAACGGGTTGTATGGAAATGCAGGGCCCGACGTGCCGTTGCCGCCGCTCTCTTATCCGCTGGACCTAAAAGGCACCTACGCTCTCTTTGCGTGTTCCGCGCCTTCGTCGGGCGCGATCGAGCTGCGCCTGACGGGCGACGAACGGTCGGACTCGCTCGCATCTTCACGGCCCGGCGAGGAAATCCTCTGGCGCTGGGCACGCATGGATCGGCAGCATCTGGTGCTCGAACAACCGCACAATTACACCGGCTATACGACGGGACACATCGACTACGTGAAGCTCGTTCCCCTGTCCGACGAAGTGGCGACGGCACTGGATGAGCAGTTTGGCACCGAGACGGACAAGATCGTCGCCGGGTATTTTGAACCGTATTCCTGGGCTTTCTCCGGCGATGTCACCCGCCCTCTTCAACATCGCGAACCCTTGACCGCCTTTGCGCAAGCGCGTTTCTCCATCGTCGACATTCAACTTGGCCGGTTTGGAATGAAATCCGTCTTTGAAACGCGTTCGACCGATCAACTGCTCCACGCCACCATCGGCGACCCTATCGGCGCGGTGTCCCGGCCGACGACCGACAACGTGGGCCAGATGCAGCAATACACCAACACGCTCGACGCGGAACTCCGCTACTCCCGCGAACTCGGGTTGAGCGCCCATGCCAATTTCGGCGCGAGCAACTGCTATCCCGGTTCTCCGTTGCAAGGCGACTTCTCAAAGGAGCACCCGGAGTGGATGCGCGGGAGCACGTTGCGCTTCGAAGTGCCCGAGGTGCGCGCGTACGCGTTGGGGCTGTACCGGGAAGCGCTGGAGATCGGCGCGAAGGCCCTCTCCATCGATTTCTGCCGGTATCCGGAAACCATCGACACGGTCGAAACCTGCAACACCTTTCTGAAAGACCTGCGCGCGTTGGCCGACGAGTTCAGTCCGGTCGAGGGCCAACGCGTTCCGATTCTCGTGCGGTTCCCCGGCACCGGCGTCCGCCGTGCGGAACTCTTCGACTACGCGACCTGGGCTCGCGAGGCCTGGGTGGATTACCTGTGTCCCAGCAACATCCAGGGCCGTCACATGAATATTGACATGACGCCCTATTTCCACGCAGTCAAAGGCACGCGAACGACGTTGCTGCCCGCAACGGACGGACTCAGTTGGGGACTGCCCTTCCCGGGTCCGTACTTGAAACGTGTCGCGCACCTCTACGAACAGGGCGCGCCCGGCGTGTATGTATACCAGGCAGACGCGCGCGTTTTGGGCCGTCCCGAGGATCAACGCACGATGCGGCTTCTGGCCAGCAGCGAAGCTGTAAAAAGAAGGATCGAGCGTGAAGCAACGCTACGGCCCGTCCGTTCCAAAGGCATTTACATCACGACGCCGCACCAGATCGAAGGCTACAACAAATGGGAGCGCATCCGAATCTGGACGGAGGGCGTTCCTTTGGGCGAACTGGAAGTCTACATCGACGACGCACTGATCAATCGCGTCGACGGACC
>JAHDWY010000893.1 GCA_023384315.1 Candidatus Hydrogenedentota bacterium
GCGAACCTTGACCCAGCCGGTGTTGATACCCGACAAGCGTGCGGCATCTTCGCTACCGCCGACGGCGATGAGGTACCGCCCGAACCGGGTGAACCTCAGTAGCACGAGCCCCATGGCGGCCACGGCCAGGAAGGACGGAACGACGACTTTCTTCTCGGCAATAAACGCGATGACCTTGTCGATGTATCCGGAACCGAAGCCGATGTCGATGTTCGCATTGTTGACCAGCCAGCGCGCGAAGCCCCGGCTGCCGATCATGGCCGCGAGGGTCACGATGAAGGGTTGCATATTGAATCGCGCGATAATCACGCCGCTGGCAAGACCGAACGCCGACGTCACCCCCAGCGCCGCGGCCATGGCGCCGGCCAGGGGCCAACCCAGATTCAGGAAAGTGTGCGCAAAAACGGTCCCGGAGAGCGCGAGCAGTGATCCCACGGAGAGATCGATCCCTCCGGAGATGATGACCAGCGTCATGCCGGTCGCGAGGATTCCGATCTCGGAAATCTGGCGCAGCACGTTGGACAGATTCATGGGTTTCCAGAAAATGGGAAACCCGTCGACGTATGGCGAGAATATGGTCGCCAGGATTACCACAAACAGCAAGGTCCCCAGCGGCCGAATCCAGTTCTGCTTCACCCTCTCCCCCTCTCCAAACCGGGCACGTTATGCCTGCGGACTGACTTTCGGCGTGACGCGGATAATGCCGTCCGATACTTCTATACTTTCGAAACGATCCAATGATTCCTGAACCCCCGGTTCCCGGACATACTCCGCCGCGAGGTTCTCGCTGCGCAATCCTGCCATGAACTCTTCCGGCACGGACGTGCCGCTCACGGTCAACGCATCGAGATGGACGTACAACATCCCGTCCCGTAGGAATACCGTGAAGGTACCCGATCCGTTCACGTAACGGCCAGGAAGCAGCGCGTCAACCGGCATGCTCACGTCGCCGGTAATTCGATCGTCGTCGATGGAGATGTGGACCCGACCTTTGAGGTTGCTCCATTGTGGGTCGTTCGCGATTAGAGCGTTGATGTCTTCGGCGGTGAGTTCCAACGGTTCCGTTACGGCGCCGGCCTCCAGTGCCGCATCAAAGGCGTCTACACGCTCCTTCAGCGCGGCGTATTCATCGGCGGGCATCTCCGATTGGGGCAAATCCATGGGTCCCGTGTCGGTGTACCGGTCGACGATGCCGCTGAAGGCCATACGGACGACGATGTACCCGGCGATGACGAGAAAAATCAGCACCGCGACACCACCGAGGCATCCGAAGAGCAACCAGGGAAACTCCCCGCGCTTCTTGGGCCGGGGCGGAGGCGCAACATTGGGCATGTTCATGGTCATAGTCCCTCCACACGGGTTATTGCCAGAGTACCACGTTTGCCCCACGCGGATCAGCGCCCGCGCGATTCCACCGTCCATTCCTCTTCCAGCACTTGGATCCTGCCATTCGCGACGGTTTCCAGTTTACCTTGTAACGCAGCTCCGTAGGAGCCCGTTGCGTCATCGAGCACGCAAAGCACGGTGGCTTCG
>JAHDWY010000071.1 GCA_023384315.1 Candidatus Hydrogenedentota bacterium
GAACCTCCGGCCGCGCCGGCGCCGCCGGAGTCTACAAACGCGGAGCCCAAGCCCTAGTTTGATCGGGCATCGACCCATGGCCACCACCACGGAGGGCCGCCCAGTATGACCCCGGAGCGCAAGCAGACGATCGTGGTGATCGTCATCGTAACCGCCACGGTTGGTGCCATGATTTTCGCGTTCATGGCGGGTCAGGACTCCGGATTCAACCAAGCCACGGGTTCCGCCAAGCCGTTTACCACCGACAAACCGCGCGATGTGACCATGCCTATCGCGCGCAGCGAAGAAGCCGATACGCCGGACTTTGAACCGGAAGATCTCGCCCGTCGCGATGCCCCCCAAAAGGAAACCAGGATGCTTCTGATGGACAGTCGTCTACGGGAACGGCTTGCTTCCAATGAGGGCGAGCGCCTCGCCATGGAAGCGTTCGCCCAACTCGACCCCGTGAAGGGGGTCGGCTTCCTGGTCGAGCGGCTGCCCGGAATCGCGTCCGCCGCGGAAGCGACCGCCATATATTCCGCGCTCGGCAAGCTCTATCTGCAAACGGACCCGCCCCGGGCGGACCTGGCCGTGGCCAGTTTGCGCGAAGCCGCGCGTCTCGCGGAGACCGCCGAAGCGGCCCTTGCCGCCGTGCTCGCCGAAATCAATGTGCTTCAGGAGCAGGGGTGGAATGTGGCGGGTCCACGACTGCTGGAAGCGTTTCCCGAAGGTTCGGCCGTGACCTTGTCCGGGCTTCAGTTGTCCATTCTGAAAGGAAAGTACCACGCGGAGACGGGCGACACCCAAACCGCGGAATCGGTATACAAACGCGCCGCCGAACAAGCTATAGAGAATCGCGAGCGCCTCGGCCCCGACGCCGACGCCGTGTACCGGCAGATCTGCCTCGACCTCTCCCGTCTCTACCGCGACAACAACCGCGACGCCGACGCGGAGCGCGTTCTCCGGGCCATGCGCCTGCGCCTCGACGAAGACGCCCCGGCAACGCTGCCGTGAATAACGTCTTGATCAACCCCCTACTTTTCCACCTCGGGAATCTTCTAAGATTGTCCACATGAAATGCAGTTCCATTCTATGAGGGGGTCGTCATGATTTCGCTTCCAAGTCTAGCTCTTGCCTTTGTTGCTGCCGCGGCTGGTTTGCCGTCGTGGGGTTTTGATGCGCCGGAGGACGGGGCGGCATGGGTAGCGAATGCGCACTTGAGCAATGTGGCGGTGCGCGACGGCGTCCTTGTGGCGGATGCCACAGGCTGGGATCCCTTCTTCGTTTGCTCCGGCCTTTCGTTTCCCGCGTCGCCTTGGCAGTACGTGGTGATTCGCATGAAAGCCGACCAATCCGGATCGGGCGAATTGTTCTTCACGGGAACGGAGGAAGGCGAGTACGGAGGCTTATCGCAGGACCGAAGCCGGCGATTTCACGTTGACGTTGACGGCGACTATCACGACATCTTCGTATTTCCTTTCTGGCAGGCGGAAGGTCAAATCGTAAAGCTCCGGCTGGATCTCTTTGATGGCGCCCGCTTCGAGATCGATTCCATTGAGATCCGGTCCTGGGGCGACGCGGAGAACCCCATAACCGGACAGTACGCGTGGAACCTCGAACCCGCAGGCGCTTGGCGCATTGCCGATTCGGCGAAGGAGCGATTTTCGCCGCCATTGCGAC
This sequence comes from Candidatus Hydrogenedentota bacterium, assembly GCA_023384315.1. Classification (GTDB taxonomy): domain Bacteria; phylum Hydrogenedentota; class Hydrogenedentia; order Hydrogenedentales; family SLHB01; genus JAHDWY01. Next base: position 1,660 of record JAHDWY010000071.1, read on the forward strand.
TATCGATTGAAGAGCGCGGTTGGGCGACGATCGAAATCAAGTCCGAGCGCGACACGGTAGGCACGCTATTGTGGGCGGCCGAGGGCATACCGGGTCTGCAGAGCGAATCGTTTTCGATACGCGGGGGTGATCGTCCGCGCGCGTACAATCTGGAACTGTTCGGCAACAAAGCCTGGACGGGGACCTTGCTGGCTCTCGGGCTGCGTATCGAGGATTCTGATGCCGTGCCAACGACGGTGTCCATCGGGGAAGAACCGGCGGGGCCTCCCGAACTTGCGGTAACGTACTTTGGGTTTGAGAACGGCATCAATCGCGCGGGCGCGGACTGTGAAGTGCTGCTTCGCGTCACGAATGTTGGCGGTCGAAGGCAAGGCATTCGCGGCATTCACTTGGAACCCGGTGAAGGGCTTGAAGTGACTGCCGCACCAGAAGACGTGCAAGTCGAAGGGTTGGACCACGAGGAGTACGTGGACTTCGTCTGGACCGTTCGCGCGTCCGAGCCGGGAGCACGAAGCGCGTTGGTCCACTTTGAAGGAAAGGGCAACCTGCCGGAGCCGGCGACGGCGCATCTGACGTTCTCGGAACCCTTGGGTCTGGAGGCGGCGGACTACGTGCCCGAGCCGCGGCCGGTGACGACGTCGATCGAAGTGGCGGCGTACTATTTCCCTGGCTGGGATTCCCCCGCGAAGTGGGATCCGGTCCAACGCGTCGCGCCGATTCGCAAACCGGTGTTGGGGTACTACGATGAGAGCTATTCCGAGTGTGTGGACTGGCAGATCAAGTGGGCGGTGGAGAACGGCATTTCCGTGTTCCTTGTCGACTGGTACTGGGTAAAAGGGAACCAACACCTAACGCACTGGTTCGAGGCGTACAAGAAATCCCGTTACCGGGACGATCTGAAAGTGGCGATCATGTGGGCGAATCACAATCCGCCGGACACCCACTCGCGCGAGGACTGGCGCAACGTCACGCAAGAATGGATCGACCAGTACTTCGGCATGGAGAGTTACTACCGCATCGACGGAAAACCGGCCCTGTTCCTGTGGGACCCGCGCAACCTGCGCAACGATCTCGGCGGGTCCGAAGGCGCCAAGGCCGCCCTGGACGATTCGCAACAGATGGCGCGGGACGCTGGTTACGAGGGCATCGAGTTTGTAGCGGTGAACACCGCGGAGTCGCCCGCCTATGTCGAGATGCTCGCCGCGGAGGGCTATGCCGGCGCGACCAACTACCACGAATGGGGCAAGGCGACGGATTCCATGCTGCGACCGCAGCGCGCCCGGTTCGAAGACGTAGTCGCCACTGCGCCTGAGGCTTGGGCGCGGCGCAATGAAATGTGCAAACCCCTTATCTACTATCCTCTCGTGGATACCGGTTGGGATTCCCGGCCGTGGCATGGCGACAACTCGCTGGCCATTGAAGGCCGCACCCCCGCGCTGTTCGAGCAGTTGTTGCGAGAAGCCAAAACGTTCTGCGCGGCGAACGGCAAGTCGGTCGTGATCCTCGGCCCCGTCAACGAATGGGGCGAAGGCAGTTACATTGAACCCTGCACCGAATACGGATTCGCCATGCTCGAAGCCGTGCGTAATGTCTTTGCCGAAGGCGACCCCGCGTCGTGGCCGGTAAACGTCGCGCCCGGCGACGTGGGTCGCGGCCCCTACGATTACCCGCCGATTGAACCCGTAACGGCGTGGGACTTCGACAAAGGGCCGGGCGAATGGCGCTCGATGATGAATGTAGGCGCGTTCCGAGCGGAAGACGGCGCGATCCGTCTGACAACCCTCGGTCGCGATCCGGCGATCGTCGTCCCGCTAACCGGCGTGCGGGCGTCCGCCTTCGAAGCGGCGGAGGTAACGATGCAGATCACCGGCGATTTGCCGCCTGAGATTCATGCCCAGCTCTTCTGGTCCCGGGGAGGCAATGGGACCAACGAGTCGGCTAGCGTGGTGGTTCCGCTCCAGACCAACGGCGCCATGCACAGGTATACTTTCGATCTGAGCACGAATCCCCGTTGGCGCGGGACGATTACGATGTTGCGCCTCGATCCCTGCGATGCAGCCAACGTGGAAATTGCGATCGACTCCTTTCAGTTGCGTTAAGACCCTGTCACTGATATCGGATGCCGGCTACTTCCATGGCGGCTCCGTCCGTGAAATGCGAATCGAATCTCGCGGTGAGTTCTTCAGGCCGGACAGAAGGCACGCGTAGTGGTTGCATCAGGTGGTCAGAAGAAGGCATTTCATCTGGTCGAATGCGAGTGGGCTGAAGGTTGGCTGGACGCTAACGAGACGGCCAACAGGCACGAGGAGGTAGCGAGACTTTTGCGGGAGCATGGCGCTGAGTAATCGAAGCCGGGGAGACGCGTTCGCAGTATGCGGTATCGTTGGGCTCGGTATCGCCATGTTCGCCGATGTGTTCGTGCGTCCGGGAACGCTGGCGACGTTTACCAAGTCGGACGTGCTCGAATACTTCGGGCCCCTTCGGCACTACGCATACGGGGAACTTGCGAACGGCAACTTTCCCTTGTGGAATCCCCATATCCTCGCCGGTACCCCGTGCTTCGGGGCGTTTCAGGCGGGGTTGCTCTATCCGTTTAACGCCATCTATCTCGTCTTCCCGTTTACCACGGCCATCAACCTGGATCTGTGGTTTCACGTCACCTTGATGGGGCTCACGATGTACGCGTGGGCGCGCCACACGTTGTCGCCGTTGCCCGCCTTTTATGCCGCAGCCGTGCCCATGCTCGGGCCGTTCTTTCTGCACGTCATGTGCGGTCATCTGCCCATGCTCGCATGCCTGGCCTGGACGCCTCTTCTTTTCCTCGCTTACGACAAGCTGCGCGACGGTGGCGGGTTCGGCTGGTTTCTCTTGGGCACGCTTTCGGCCGCGCTTCAAGCGGTAGCCGGTTGGCCACAAGGCTTGATGATGGTGGTCATCGTTTTCGCCTTGTATTGGGTGTTGACCATCTGGTCGTCTAAGCACCCTATCCGCGTGAGCGCCTCCATGGCCGCTATGGCGTTTTTCGCCGGCGCCATGGCCACGGCCCAATTGTGGACGGGCATGGAAACTAGCGCCGAAAGCGTGCGGGGCGGAGGGTTGCCCTACGTGTACGCCATGGGCTTCAGCCTGCCCCGGGAAAACTTTCTGACCTATCTGGCGCCCACCGTTTTCGGCAACGATCATCATGTGCCCTATTTCGTGTGGAACCATTTCTGGGAATCGTGCGCGTTCATCGGCATTACCACGCTGGTTCTGGCTATCATCGGCGCCCTCTGTGGACCGGGTAAACGGGTCCGCGTGCTGGCGCCGATCCTGCTCGCGCTGTTGGTGCTGGCCCTGGGCGGCTTCTCGCCGGTCCACCGGGTTCTGTACGACTGGATACCGGGATTCGATCAATTGCGCGCCATGGGCCGGTTCACCATCTACTTCTCCATGTTCGCCGCCCTGCTGGCCGGAGAGGGGTTCGCCGTGCTTCTTGCCGGGGGAAAAGTCTATCTCCGCTCCATTGCAGGTGGACTTGCCGCGCTTGCAGTCGTGCTCCTCGTCGCGTCGCTGATTACGATCCTGCCGTATAGCGCGTTGCCGCACGTGAATGAACTGCTGGCCATCCGCAACGCCGTTGTCGAGAACTGGCCGACCCGGTTTCCAGAAAGCGTTCATCAAGTCTACTTCGCGGCCGGTTCGTTGCTCGTCGCTGCCGGCACCTGCGTGATCCTCGCGCTGCTGTTCACCTGTGCGCGCAAACGATACAGTGCTGTCCTGATTATCCTTGCCCTGGGAATCGTCGAAGTGAGTGTCTTCGCACGCATCCACCGGGGCACCGCCACGTTTGAACAAATGGACGGTCCCGCGGCGGCGGCGGTATACGCAGGTGATCCGGGCGAGCACCGCGTGCTCATGCGGGACGAGTACAACGCTCCTTTGACCGCACGGGGCTACGGCGTGTGGGGCTACGATGCCCTCGTCCTCGATCGCTACGCGCAGTTCTTTGGCCACACGGTCGACTACTCGAAACGGGTCGTCGACACGCACCTCCCACGCATTCGCTACCAACCGCTCCACCGCATGCTCCGCTGCAAATACCTGATCTCGCCGAACGCATCCAAAAAGGGGGTGCGTGAGGTGGCCGATCCGATGCCGCGCTTTCGCATCGTGCGCGACGTACAGGTGATGCGCGGGAAGAAGCGCATTTTCGCGGCGCTGGACGATCCGGCATTCGATCCGGCACAGACCGTCGTTCTGGAGCAGAAACCCATGCCCGCGCCAGAGTTCGGGTCGAGTGTAGACGAGGTGCACGTGCTGAGCGGCGATTCGGACCATACTGTTCTGGAGGTTTCGCTCCAAACGCCGGGTATTCTGCTCGTGACGGATGCGTTTGCGAAGAGTTGGCGCGTGCGTTCACTCAAAGCGGATCCGCCGCAAACCCAGTATGAAGTGTTGCCGGCGAACTACGCGCTGCGCGCCGTGCCGCTTGCCGCAGGCGAACATCGCATTGTCATGGAGTACGTGCCCCCCGGATATGTGCACGGCCGGTGGATTTCACTTGCCGCGACGACGGCGTATCTCTTCGCTGTCCTTACGTGGCTCATTCGATTCCGCACGAAGCGGAGCCAGCCAGGCGCAGGACCGGATTGAGGGCGCTCGGTTCCTTCGAGAACGGGTACTACTCCGCGAACGCGCGATGTTCTCCGCCGCCTGCTGTTCGATATGCAGCGTAGGCTTGCGCCGCCGCCTCTGTATCGCCTTCCGCAACCAGAAGATCGCTTCGGATCAAGTGAATCTCCGCGGTTCCTTCCAGGTACGGAGCCACGCGGTCGTAGTAGGCGCGCGCGTCCGCAAGCTCATCCCATCGCACAAACAGCGTCATGCGCTGACCGGCGATGTCCTTGAGGTATGAGAGCGCCATGTAGTCGTGGGGATCGATATCGAGCGCCCGCATGAAAGTGTCGTCCGTATTTCCCCCAACCATGGATGCATAGAGCGAGATGACCCCTTCCAGGGCGACCGAGTGGGACGCATGGCGCTGACCGAGTTGCGCCGTGGCAACTTCGATGGCCGCACTGTCCACTCCGTCAAAAGACATCATGGCCAGGGGGCTTTCGTAGTGGGGCCGCAGCGCCATGAGGCTGTCTGCCACGGTGGATTCATAGATTAGCCGCGGCGCGATGAACTCCGCCCAAGGACGGTCGTCCACCATGATCCCGCCGCCCTCGGCGAAGTTGTCCATGCCGTCCTGGGTCATGAAGAAACAGCAGAGCAGTTCGGCAAGATCGCCGATGCCCACGTCCTGCAAGCGGGAACCGACGGCCGGATCCTCGAACGTCGCCTTCGCGTTAGCGTAGTCGATCCGCAATGGCTCGTTGGACGCGATAACAAACAGGTCGGAGTTGATGAACCAAACACAGTAGTGGGGAAACACGCTCCGTATCGTGTGTACCAGCGAACGCACGACGTCGAGATTCAGGCTGTGCAGGGGGACCCATTGGGAGACGAGCCCGCCCGGACTGAGATGCTCAAGGCACTCCTCGTAGAATTCCCGCGTGTAAAAGGTGGACACCCCGGCGACGGCAAGGGGCATCGGTTCGAAGGTGATCAGGTCGTACCGGTTCTCCGTGGTAAGCAGAAAATTGCGCCCGTCGTCGACGATGAAATTCAGTTTGGGGTTGTCCAACACGTCCAGATTGTCCGCCGCAAAAAACGGCGCCGCGTGGAGGACGTCTTCCGCGATCTCGACCGCGTCAATACGCTCGAAATCAGAGAGCCCGAGCGTGCCCGCCGTGACACCCGAACCGAAGCACATGAACAGGGCTTCCTTCGGCTGTCGATCGAAGAGGAGCGGCAGGACGCCCTGGAACCGGTTCATCTTCACGCCTTTTTCGATCGACTGCGTGGCTTGCACGGAATTGATCCAGAGCACCCGGTCCGATTCTGTCAGGTTGTTCTCGGGTTCCGATACGACGACCGTGCCTTCGACGCCTTCTTTGTAATGGATGACGCGATGGTCCTCGGGGATGTAGCGTTTGTTGAGCGCATAGGCCGCGTCATCCGGCATGGTGCGCCATGTGGCCGCAATACCTCCCGCACCGACAAGCAGCAACAGGAGCTTGACGAACCAGGGCCGCGTCGGACACGCGAGGATGAGCATCACGCCCGTGGCCGCAAGCATCAGGCCCAACGCCACGATGCCGTCGTGCGCGCCGAGACGGGGCAACACGAAGTAACCACCCGCCAGCGCACCGAGAACACCTGCAAACGTGTTCAGCGCATAAAGCCGGCCCACGTCGCGGCCGAGACGGGATGGAATCTGCGCGACCGCCCGTACGGCGAATGGAAACGCCACGCCGAAGAAGAAGGTCGGCACGAAGAGCACGGAGAAGGACAGGATGAACTGGATTTCGGTGACGCGGTCGAAGTTGTAGCCGCCGGTTGTAGCCAACTCTTTGAAGCGTTCCGGCATGCGGGCGAAAGCTGTCAACATAGCGAGGCAGGCGATCCCCGCGATGACCTGGACGGCGCCGAACCACGAGACGGGGTGGCGCCGCCGGTCCGCAAACCACGACGCCACGAAACTCCCGGATGCAATGCCGCAAAGTAACGACGTGAGCATGGTGGTGTAGGCATAGGTGGTGCCGGTGAAGACGATGGTGAGCATGCGGGTCCACAACACTTCCAGAGCCAGCGCGCAGAAACCCGACAAGGCGAAGGCCAGAAACACGGTGGCTATGGCGAGCGTGTGCGATTTCTCCGCGGATTCGGCCGCTGCCTCATCCTGCTTCTCTTCCGCGTCCGCCACGTTGATCAGAAAACGATTCGCGAGCGCGATCGCGACGATGCCGACCGCCACGTTGGCAACCGCGCCGATGAGGGTGGTCCGCGTGTAGCCGAAGTGTTCAATGAAGTAGAAACCCGTGACAAAGCATCCTGTCACGGCGCCGAAGGTGTTCACGCCGTAGAGCAGTCCCACGCGACGGCCTTTCCCATCGTCTTTGCGCACGACGGCCTTCGCCAGGAGCGGAAGTGTGGTCCCCATCAACGTAACCGGCACGATGAGAAACGCCGCGGCCAGGAGTCCGCGCAGCGCTATGCCGAGTTCCCGCGAAGAGGACGACATCTGCAGAATGGCGACAACGAGGGACTCGCCCCAGCCGATGAACAGGATGAACAGCAACGCCCAGACGCCGATGGCGATCTCGAAAACGCCGTACCACAGGAGCGGCCGCCGCGCGCGGTCCGCGATGCGCCCGCCCCACACGCTGCCGATGCCCAGGCCGAGGAAGAAGATGGAGAGGACCGTGCTGACTGCGTACGACGTGGTGCCAAAGAGCAACACCAGACTGCGGGTCCACACAACCTGGTAGAGCAAACCACAGGCGCCCGACACCAGGAAGAACAGCAATACGGCGAGGAACAACGATAGACTGGCATAGCGCGAAGGGCGCGATAGCGGATTGGTGGAACTCATCAGATTACCCGGATGCCTTTCCTGGACTGCTTACGCGTATTCACGATCCCGGCAAGCGCGGGTCGCCCTGCGAGGAAGGCAAAGGATAACCGGGGTGCTGCACGCCGGGACAAGGCGCCGATGGTAGCGCAGAGGCGCGGATTCTGTCAAAGAATAGATGCGGCCCGGATGCCGCATCGCCACGATCACCCCGCTGAGGAGGTCCCAAATCAGTTTCCGTTCCGGGCGGGTTGCGGCGTCCCCCTTGCGGGCGTTACCATGCTTAACGGCTGCGCCGTGCCGGGCGCATCGCAACCTGCGGAAAGAGGGAGTTCCGGACCATGCCTGCTAGCACCAAGACCACCTTCGGCCTCATTGTCGGAAACCGCGGTTTCTTTCCGGATGTCCTTGCCCGAGAAGGGCATGAGCAGATGACGAAACTGCTCAAGAAACTGGGCTATGGCGTCGTGGTGCTGAAGCCCGGCGACACCAAGTTCGGGTCGGTGGAAACCTGGAACGACGCGAAGGCCTGCGCCGATCTCTTCAAGAAGAACCGGGACAAGATCGACGGCGTCATCGTGACCCTGCCCAATTTCGGGGACGAGCGCGGCGTGGCGGACACGCTGAAGCTCGCCGGGCTGGACGTGCCCGTGCTGGTTCACGCCTGGCAGGACGACGCCAAGAAGATGACCATCAAGCATCGCCGCGATTCCTTCTGCGGCAAGATGAGCGTTTGCAACAACCTCAACCAGTACGGCATCCCTTTCTCCCTCACGCAACGCCATACCATGGACCCGAATACGAAGGCTTTCGCGGACGAAGTACACACCTTTGCCGCGATTTGCCGCGTGGTGAAGGGGCTGCGCTCCTGCCGCATCGGTGCTCTCGGGGCGCGACCGGCGGCCTTCAACACCGTGCGTTACAGCGAGAAGCTCTTCCAGGAGTCGGGCATCACGGTCGAGACGCTGGACCTTTCCGAGGTGTTCGGGCGCGCCACGCGGATGAAAGACAGCGACCCCGAACTGAAGAAACGCTTGCAGGCGATCAAGGGGTACACCAATACCAAGGGCGTACCCGAAGCCGCGCTGTTGAAGATGGCCAAGCTGGCGACGGTCATCGGCAACTGGATGAAGGACTATGATCTCGATGCGACAGCGATCCAGTGCTGGACCAGCATGGAAGAGTTCTTCGGGATCGTGCCATGCACGGTCATGAGTATGCTGAGCGATCAGTTGTCGTCGTCGGCCTGCGAAACCGATGTGGCGGGAACGGTCAGTATGCACGCACTGGCGCTGGCGTCGGGTTCGCCAAGCTTCCTGCTCGACTGGAACAACAACTACGGCGACGATCCAGACAAGTGCGTCTGCTTCCACTGTTCCAATCTGCCGAAGAGTTGCATGGGCGAGACCCGGATGGATTATCAGGAGATCATCGCCGGCACCGTCGGCAAGGACAACACCTACGGCACCATGTATGGCCGCATCAAAGCGCAGCCCATGACCTATTGCCGCGCGAGCACCTTCGACACGGAAGGCCGCATCGCGGTGTATGTGGGCGAAGGCCGCTTCACCGACGACCCCATCGAAACCTTCGGTGGATTCGGCGTGGCGGAAGTGCCGAACTTGCAGGGGCTGCTTCAGTTCATCTGCCAGAACGGCTTCGAACACCACGTGGCCGCGAATCACAGCCAGGTCGCGCGCGCGGTCTTCGAAGCGCTGGATCAGTATATGGGCTGGGACGTGTACTGGCACCAGGGGTAGCAGTGGCGCTGCGCGCCGAAATTCGAAATCCGAATCTCGAAATCCGAAACAAATTCAAAATAGAAATGACCAAAACGATGGGAAGACAGATGTAATCGCGTTAAGGCTCTCGGTGAATAGCACCATCAACCGTCATTCCCACGCCCTTGGCGTGGGAATCCATCTACTGTTCGAAGGCGGCATTGAAACAGTGAAGATGGACCCCCGCTTTCGCGAGGGTGACGGGGAGAAGTGCTCCGGTTTTGATATTTGAACCCACTGCTGTCCGGTTAAAAGTTGAATAGTTCCATCTGGTTACGCAGGAGGTTACT
>JAHDWY010000894.1 GCA_023384315.1 Candidatus Hydrogenedentota bacterium
TATCGATCTCTTATCGCCGGCTCCAGATGAACGCGAAGTCGAAGCTGCGCGATTGATTCGCGAGTATGCGGTCCAACCCTTCGATCTTGAACGGGGCCCCCTGGTTCGTGCAGTCCTCATCCAGCTCGACCCCACAGCGCACGTGTTCTACCTCGCCATGCACCACGCGGTGTCCGACGGCTGGTCCATGGGGCTCTTCGCACGCGAGTTTGCTGCGTCCTACCACGCCCATGTGCGTGGCGTGCCGGCCGACCTGCCGCAGCTCCCCATCCAATACTCGGATTTCGCCGCGTGGCAGCGCGACTGGCTCCAAGGTGAAAACCTGCAACGGCAACTGGACTACTGGACCGATCATCTGCGCGGCGCGCCGCCGGTACTGGAATTGCCGACGGACCGGCCTCGTCCTGCCATTCAAACGTTCACCGGCGGCAAAGAGACGCTTCGACTTGACTCCGCATGCGGTGAAGCCCTGGAAGCGATGTCTCGCCGTGAAGACGTTACGCTCTTCATGACTTTGTTTGCGGCGTTCGACGCCCTGCTGAACCGGTACACAAGCCAGGACGACATCGTCATCGGAACCCCCATTGCCAACCGCAACCGGCCCGAGGTCGAAAATCTGATTGGCTACTTCGCGAACACGCTCGCGCTTCGATCCCGGATCGAGCCGCAGGCGCCGTTTCGCAAGCTGCTGCACCATGTGCGCGACATCGCCCTGGAGGCCTACGCGCATCAGGATCTCCCCTTCGAGAAGCTGGTTGAAGAAATTGCGCCGCAACGCAGTCTTTCCCACAGCCCGCTTTTCCAGGTGATGTTCGCGTTGCAGAATTTTGACGCGTCGCTGCCCGCATTGGACGGCGTCGAAGTCGCCCGCTTCGGCAAGGATGCGCTGCGCTCCCGCTTCGACCTCACACTCACGGTTGCTGCGACTTCAGACGGTCTGGCCGTCAACGCCGAGTACAACACCGATCTCTTCGACGCCCGGACGATCCGGCGCATGCTGCGCCACTACGCGGTCCTTCTGCACGGCGTGGCCCGCGATGTGGATACCACGGTAGCCACCTTGCCATTGCTTACGGATGACGAACGATACTTCTTGCTGCACGAATGGAACGACACGGCCGTACCACTGGCGCTCGACCGGTGCGTCCATCAGCGTATCGAAGATCGCGCGGCACGGCGGCCCGACGCGCTCGCACTCACGGACGGCGAAACGGAACTGACCTACGAGCAGCTCAACCGCCTCGCCAATCGGCTGGCGCAGCGGCTCATCGATCTGCGCGTTCGCCCGCGGACACGCGTGGCCGTATGTACGAGCCGCCGCATCGATATGGTCGTCGCCCAGCTCGGCGTGCTTAAGACCGGGGCGGCTTACGTGCCCTTGGATCCCGGTTATCCGGTCGAGCGGCTGCGGTACATGATCGAAGATTCCAACGCGGTAGCCGTTGTGGTTGATGAAGCGATCCACCACCGGTTGCCCCCAACCGAAGCGTTGCAGGTGCAAATAGAAGATTGCTTCGATTCCGAAGAACT
>JAHDWY010000072.1:0-2802 GCA_023384315.1 Candidatus Hydrogenedentota bacterium
GGTGGTGGACCTGCTCGAACTCATGCCGGAATCCGCGGTCACGGCTATTGCGACGCCATCAATTCGAGACCTCGAGGATCGCGCCGAGGCGTTTCTCGTTCGCGCTTCGCCAGAATCCATCAACATGGAAGCCGAGATCGCCGTCATCGTCCAGCAACTGGGTCAGGCGTTGCAGGTCCCCAACGCGCGAACCCTCGACGACATCGCTTTCGAAAAAGGTTTCGATTCGGAGCGGCCTATGGCGCTGTTCGTTAGGGCGGAGCACCCATCCCAGATTGTTCTTGACCGCGACTCAGACATCGCGAGACCGGACCCGGGCGCGGCGGGTTGGGAGGCCCTTCCCTCTATTACCGATGAGAATTTCCTGGAATCCGCCGCCCTCGCCGTTTACGTGTTGGACTCGGAGATTGCTGAGCAGTCCGTGCAGAAATGGTTCGGGGATGCGGCCTCCAATCCTGACGAAGTGGAGATCGACGGTATTCGCGTTCACTCCAAGCGTGGCGAGAAATGGGCCTACTTCTTCCACGACGACGTGCTCGTCTTTGGGGCGGACACGATCGTCGCTGGAATTGTGGACTGTGTTAGTCGTCCAACCCCCATTCGCTACGGTTCAGCAGACTGTCCAGCCGACCCCACTGATACCCTAATCCAGATCACCCGGCTCGACCGCCTTGATGCCGCTTCCCGCTACGATCAAAACGAGGCCGCGTCAGAACTCCCCGACACCGTCGCCGGCGCTGCGACGGAAGTATTGGATAGTTTGCGGACGCTCATTGAAGGGCAAGATCCGCTCATCTGCATCTATCGCGTGACAGATTCGAAACTGGATGTTCTCGCCCGTCTCGACCGTGAGAAGTACCCTGCCATCGCCGAACTTCGCGGCCCTACTCGTGGCCTGACCCATCTCGGCTACCTTCCGGAAGATTCGGTTGCCGTGCTGTCGTGGCGTTTCGACGGCACTCTGCGCGAGATGGTATTGAATGCCCTGCAAAATGCCCTCGCCAATGACGCCCCCGCCGATACCCCATTCGCATCGATGCAGAATTCTCTCGGCGAAACGCTGCAACTCCTGCAAGGCGACATGACGCTCGCCGTCGCCGGCGATGCCGCGGGAAAAGCCAAGCTCATGCTGCTGGCCGACGTTTCCGATGGCGATCGGGCGCGCGCCCAGCTTCGTGCTGCCGGACTCATGCCCATCGTGAGCGAAACGTACAACGGCGTCGACATTTGTCTGCTTCCCATACCCGTGCCGACCGGCGACGGACTCTCCTATGCTTTGCCCGAAAACACCTTGGTGCTTTCCACGGATCTGGCCCGTCTCAAGACACTGATCGATAGCCGCGTTCAGGGACCCCAAACGCAATGGGGCAACCGCCTTGATCCCGCGTTGCCGCCCGATGCCCCCATGTTCACCGCACTGGTGGTCGATCCGGAGGCCCTCGGTAAGGTAGTCCTACCCGAACTCACCGCCCGGCAAACGGTTGACCCCGCAAGCGCCGAATTGGCGGAGACGGCCTGGCAGAACATCCGGGAACTGCGTTACACGTCTCAAGTCAACGGGATCTGGCAGGAAGGACGTCTCACCGTGACGGCCAAGTAGCCGTTTGCGGATCACTCTTGAGAAAAATACGCATTTTGCGGCTATCTCACCTTGTGGTATCCTTACTACGGAGAAACTCGGACGGTGAACCGCTGAGGACTATTCGTGCCGAAGCCATTTTTCGTAAAAGAGTTCGACAGCACGATGGACGCGTTGAGCGAAACCTTGCGCAGCGCCCTCGCATCGCTGGTCGAACGCGGCTGGGTCGAGGCAGGCCAGAAATTCTACGCGCAATTGTGCTTAGAGGAAGCGCTGGTCAACGCCATCACGCACGGTAACAAGTGCGACGCCTGCCGCAAGGTGCGCATTGAAATGGACGAGGAAGGGGTATTCTGCAAATTCCGGGTGTTTGTTGTGGGTGCGGGATTCTGTCCGGAGGACGTCGATTTGCCGGATCTGGACCAGCTCAACGGACGTGGGGTGTGTCTGATGCGGTATTGTATGGACGACGTGTCCTACAACCACGAAGCGAACTGTTTGGAAATGAAGATGCGACGCAATGCCCTATGCAAAGAAGGAGTCCGGCATGAGTGACGGGTCCTTGATAGAGTTCACGGAACGCGGTGTGATTACGGTTGGCAAGATCCAGGCCGGTAGCGTCTTGGATGCTGTCAACGTCACCCAGTTCGGAAAGGAAGTGGTGGACCATGTGTTGGCCCATCCCGAACTCAACCTCTTGTTGGACTTCCAGTCCGTGGAGTACCTGTCCAGCGCCGTGCTTACGGAGTTGCTGCGCATCAATCAGGCCTGCAAGGATGTTGGCGGAGGGCTGCGTCTGTGCGGATTGAACAAGGACATTGCAAAGGTATTCGAGATTACCAATCTCGACCGCATGTTCGTGATTTACGGACCCGTGGATGACGCGGTCATACGATTCGCCCGTTCTCTCACGATTCAAGCGGAAGAGCAGGCCTGGTCCCACGTGCGCAAGGAACCCTGAGTTCCCACTCTTCCTATTGCCGTCGCGGAGAGCTCTTCTTCATCCGCTTCAGTAGGGCGTACGCTTCATTCAATGCCCGCATCGTATCGTCGTCCCCGCCATGATCCGGGTGGTGCAGTTTTGCCTTGGCACGGTACGCCTTCTCTACCTGGTCCCAACTTGACGACGGGGAAAGCCCCAGCAGCTTATAGCAGAGATCGACTTCGCGGTCGGAGGGCGGCGGCGTGTCGTCTTCCACGCGTTCCCCGCGCAGTTGCCGGAT
>JAHDWY010000072.1:2812-11127 GCA_023384315.1 Candidatus Hydrogenedentota bacterium
CATGCTCAATACCGCAACGATGAGCATGAGGAAGATCAGTTCATGTAGACCCGTCATGTATCCACTCGCCGGCGCCGGCTTTGGGCGCAGTAATACCCGTTTCCGCTGCGCCTATTTGCGCCGCCGCCGTTCGTCCTCGAATTTGAAAATATTATCCACCGCTTCCCCCACCGCGTCCACCTTGTTCTTGGGGCGCGGACGCCGTTTTAGCATCGAATCGCCCCAGTCGCGGATACGCGGCGCAAGCTTCATATACACATAGGCGACCGTCATTCCGCCAAGATGCGTCGATACCGACACGTTCGATCCTGTCCGCGTCGCGTCGAGCAAGTTGAGAACGACGAAAACGATCACGATGACGCGTGCGTTAATCGGAAAGGGCAACGGAAACAGGATAATCTCGCGATCGGGAAACGCGATGGCAAACGCTACCAAGACACCGAGCGTCGCTCCACTCGCACCGATAATCGGGGTGGTGGAGCCATTGAGAAAATAAGGCACAAGCCCGGCCAACACGCCAAGCGCACCGCACAAAAAGTAAAAACGGAAAAACTGCCTCGTACTCAGCACCCGCTCGACGTCCGGTCCAAAGAAAAAAAGCCCGAGCATGTTCGTAAACAGATGAAGCAGCCCCGCATGCAAGAACATATACGTAAACGGTTGCCAAATGAAACCCTGCATCAGGTGGTCGGGATGGAACATCAGGTAGTTCGTCGCGTAACTGTCCGGAAGAAGTTGTCCCCGACCGAAGGGAATATGAAGAATGAGCTGTATTCCAAACACGATGACATTGGCCAGGATCAGCCGCTGGGTCGCGTAAGTGATACGACCGCGCGACGCGAAGGAGAATCCCGAAGATTCTTGATAGTAATGACTGGTCATCGTTTGCTTGTCAGTTGTTGCAAGACACATCGCCGTGCTGGTTTGCGCGCAAAATAGCCTCCGGAAACCGCGCGCACCGTATAGCGTGACAGATTACACCGATTCGAGGCAAACCCCGCTTCGCCCATTGGTTCGCGTCAGTCGCCGTCCACGTTGGTTAGCGGGTAGGACGCAACGGGGCCCATCCGATCGAAGGGAAGATAAATGTACACGACCTTGCCCACCACCGTTTCCAGCGGCACGGTCCTTTTCCACGTCTTTCCGTCCACCAAATCAGTTCCGGTCTGTTGGGTTTCCACTGCATTGCCAGTCTCCGGGTCGATGAGCCATCGGCTCGCGTCATCGCTTTCGTTCCGGTTGTCACCCAACACGAAGATCTCGCCCTCGGGCACAGTGCGCGGCGGCATCTCGTACATCATCGGTTCGCGCAGGTAGGGTTCCGACGCGTATTTCCCATTAATGGCGAGGTATCCATTCTCCGCCGAAACCGTGTCGCCTCCGACACCGGCAATCCGCTTGACGAGATAGCCGCCCGGGGTCAGCGGATCTTCCAGTACGATCAAATCGCCTCGGTGGTAGGTATCCTGGGGCATGGAAAACAGAAAATCGCCCGGCAGCAGTGTGGGGATCATCGACCCGGTAGGGACCTTGAATGGCGTCACGCCGACAACGGCGAACGCGTAGATCACAATCGCGGCGAATATGAGGAACGCAATGTAAGAGACAAGCCGCGCGGGCGAATGCTTCTTGCGAACCGGCGCTTCCTCGGCACGGGTGTTTGCTGCAGGTTCACTCACGAGGATGACGGTTTCTCCGCCATCCCTGCTTTGGCCCGTTCCAACAGTGCTTTCGCCGGATCGCTATACGGCATGATCTTGAGCGCTTCTTCCAGGCAGGTGATCGCCTTCTCGTACTCGGGCACCTCGAGCCACGCGCGCGCCTCATTGAGCCAAGAGAAGAACACGTTAGGCAAGTCAGTTGCCCGTTTCCGCGCTTCCTCCCAAGCCTCCGCGGCTTCTTTCCAGTCCGGCTCGATATTGAACCGTTCCGCGGCAAAGAAATTCACGGCGTAATCCTGCTGCAACTGGTAATCCGTCGGACGAAGTTCGGCAGCTTCCTTGGAAAGCTTCATCGCTTCTTTAAAAACCTTGGCATCGTCCCACTTCTTGATTTCCTTAATCTGCGGCCAGTTGATCAAATACATCTGGGCCAGGTTGAAGAGAAAGTCCGCGTTGTCCGGTTCCAGTTCCAGGGCCTTTTCGTACTCGGCAAGTCCCCGCTCGTAATTGCCCGTGTGGGTGTAGTGAATGGCGAGATTGTTGTGCGGCAGGCTCAGCGTGGAGTCTTCCGCGGCCGAAAGCAGCCACAACCGCACGGCGCCCGCCGTTTCGCCGCGGTGGTCGTAGAGAAACTCCCCGTAGTAATTCAACGCCCGCGCGTTTTTGGAATAGTGCTCCAGCATCTTCGAGTACATCTTGTCCAGGAGGTCCCGTCGCTGGTTTGCCATCGCCATCCGCCGGTCCGCTTCCGCCTTGTCGCCGCCCATTGCCGCTTCCGCGGCAAGTTCCTCGTCCCACGCGATCAAGGCCTGCTGCAACACGTCGTATTGCCGCGCCGCCTCAACGAGCTTCGCCTCATCGTTCACGAGGGCGTCGAGATGGCTGAGTTCCGGCGGAAAAACTGCCGTTTCGCTATAGGCCGCCACCGCGGCTACGAGGGCCAGGCTCCAAGACACCATGCGTGAAGTCATACGATTAAGCTCCTCGGGGGCGTTACGAACGTCAACATCGCTACACAGTATACAATTCCGATGCGTCGGGAAACCCTGTCATCCGGCGTCCTTCCACCAGACGTACGCGTTCACGTCCCGGTGCGACCGAAACCCAAGGCGCTCATACAGCCGACGCGCGGGATTGTCCGCCGTAACGCCTAGCGCCAGTTCGCGGTACCCGGCTTCATGAAAGCTCTGGGCCGCTTCGCGTACCAATATCGAGCCAAGTCCCCGGTTTTGCCACTTCGGTACGACCACCAGCTGCAACACAAACCCGACGCCTGGGGCCACTTCGCTTCCGACAAGCCCTGCCACGATATGTCCGTCCCGCGCGATAACCCGGCTGAACGCCGGACGCGTCGCCCCGAACCCGCCGGATAGCGCACTCTCCAGAAACGCGTACGCCCCTTCGAGCGTGCGGACTTCCGCGTGGAGCGCGTACCCCGGATGGTCGTGATACGTCGCCACAATGGCCTCGGCGAACGCCGGGACGTCTTCATGAGTCAATGGCCGGCTCTCGCGCAACACGGGCCTTGCCAGGCCGTTCTCCGAAAGCGGGGCGATCATCAAGACTCGTGCAATTCGCTGGAATCCCAAATCACCGAACGGCCGGTCGAGATCCAGGGGCGACATCGGCACCGCTTCGCAGATAATCCCGTCCACGCCTTCCTCGCGGAGCAAATCGACCATGCGCCGAATCAACACGGACTCCTGGTCGAGCCCCACTGCGCACCGCAATACGTGAATCAGCGAAATCTGTGCAATTCCCAGCCGATTGACTGCCACAGCCATGGCGGTGCACGGCCCCGGCTTCCTCTCGGGTCCGGCGGACTCCTGCACGACACCCACCATTCGCACGGAGGGGTACGACAACGACGCTCGAAGCGCAGGCGGAGCGATGCGGCGGTAATTGGCGCCCGCTTCAGTCCCATATAACGCGGCCAGCCCCGAACCGATCTCGTCCACGAAGTCGGAGAGATTCTCGGGGGCTTGTTCGATGCGTTCGGCCCGTAGCGTGATGGCGTTCACGTTGAACTCGCAAATACCGGAGTATGGCGATGACCTGGTCATGGTAGCCCGCGTTTCTTACCGCATTCAACCCGACTAGCTCATGCAGAGAGCCGAACGACTGCGGAGGCGACCAATCGTAACATCAGACGTGAGGAGTTCCACCACCTCCATCAAGACCCCGGTCATGTCGCCCAAGGCCAGGAAATCAACGTTCGAATAGGCGTCGGCATCCAAGAGGGGAAAGGTGCGGAGATTGAGGGAGGACTCGGTGGTATGGGCGCGATTTCTGGGGAGGATTGTGCCATATATTGTAAAGTATTGAAATTCATGTATTTGCGACGTAAGGTCTGCTGAATTTGGGTTTGGCAAAACAGAAGTATAGATTGACAAACAATGTCATTTCGATATAGTTTGTTTGCCTAACTATTCTCACTCCAACTGGATTCGCTCCCCATGAATGCTGATGTCATCGAACAGGCGCGGTATCTCTTCGACACCGTCCGAATGCTTCAAGCGCGAATGTGCGCGCGCCACTCCACTGTCAATGGCTTTGTTGGAAAAGACGGCCATGCCCAGGATTTGACCATTCCCCAGATGCACATGCTGTACAAGATTCGTGAACTGGACAGCGCAACAATTAGAGACTTGGCCGAATCGCTCTACGTATCGGCACCGTCCGCATCCGCCATGGTGGAACGACTCGTCGAAATGGGCGTCGTCACCCGCGAGCAGAGCCGTGTGGATCGCCGGGAAGTTATCGTGCGGGTGGCACCAGCCGGCGAGCATACGCTCGAAACATTAGAGAAACACATTCTGGAATCCTTCGTCGATATTCTCAACGGGATTGGGCCCGAGCATGCGCAGATGTGGTGCGACGTTTACGCCCGTATCCGCGAGGTCTTGAGCGAAGAACAGGGGCGGCGTGCCAGCGAGTCCGCCGCGCAGGAAGCGTAGAACCGATGAACCGCAACAGAAAGAGCATCGTCGTATCGATAGCCGGTTGTGTTCTCATGGTGTTACTGGGGTTTACGGGTAAGGCAATTCTGGCAAGCTTTCGCAAGCCGCCCGCACAAGCGACGACGACCGAACGGTTACTTCGGGTGGAAGCAACGCGCGTGCAACCGGCGGACGTACCGGTGACCGTTACCGGCTTCGGGGAAGTTCGAACGTTGAACACCGTAACCATCACGCCTGAGGTCAGCGGGCGAATCGTCGAAATCCACCCCAACCTCGAAGTCGGACTTCTGATTGCGGAAGGGGAAACCCTGTTTCGCATTGATCCTCAAACCTACGAAGCGCGGGTCCAGGAAGCTCAGGCCGTTGTCGCGCAGGCGGAAGCCGCGCTCTCCCGCCTTCAGAAGCAATCCACCACGGACCAGGAACGCCTGGTCACGCTCGAACGCACGCGCGATTTGGCGAAGTCAGAGTACGAACGGCGGCGCAGACTGATGGACGAGGATCAGGTGGGCACGCAATCGGGGGTTGATACCGCGGAGCAGGCGTGGAACGCGGCCCAAGACGCATACGATCTTCTGAATCAGGCCGTCAACCTGTATCCCCTGCGCATCGAAGAAGCCCGCAGCGCGCTCGCTTCCGCGAAGGCGTACCTCGAGACCGCGGAGATCGATTTGGCGCGGACCGAAGTCGTCGCCCCCTTCGACGCGCGTGTCAAATCCGTAAACCTGGAAGTCGGGCAACTCGTAGGTCCGACTGGAGGCGGTACCACCGGCAGCCCTGCTCTCGAACTGGCGGACGATTCCGTGCTGGAAATCTCGGTACCGCTGGACAGCCGTGAAGCGCGCCGGTGGCTGCAGTTTGACGGGCATAACGCTTCGTCTGCGTCCGATGTCGCCTGGTTCAGCAATCTGCGCCCTGTCACCTGCATGATTCGCTGGACCGAAGATCCACAAGGGCATTGCTGGGAAGGCGTCCTTGATCGCGTCGAGCGATTCGAGCCGGAAACGCGCACCCTGACCGTCGCCGTTCAGGTCGAGGGCGCCCGCGCCGTTTCCAAGGACGGGTCGGGGCTTCCTCTTGTGGAGGGCATGTTTTGCTCGGTGGAGATTCCGGGTCAAATCGTTCAAAACGCCTACTTGCTTCCGAATAGTGCCGTTTCCTTCGAAGAGTCCGTGTATGCATCGGTGGACGGAAGACTGCGGACCATTCCGGTGACCGTATCCCACCGCACGGGTGAATATGCCTGCGTCACTGGCGGACTGAACCCTGGAGACATCGTGGTCACGACGCGGTTGACCAATCCGCTCGAGAATACCAAGCTTGACCTCGAAATGGATGGCGAAACACCAACGGAAACCGGCCCAATCGCGGAGGATGCCGCGCCGTGAAGACGCTCATCCGACGCCTCATCAGCAATTCGGTCTTCGCCAACGTCGTGCTCGTCATCATTATTTTGACCGGCGTGATCTCGTCGAGGCTGATGGTGCGCGAGTTCTTCCCCGAGTTCTCGGTGGAGACGATCTTCGTCGAGGTGCTCTACCCCGGCGCCGATCCCGAAGAAGTGGAAGAAGGCATCAGCCGCAAGATCGAAGAGGAAGTTGACAGTCTCGAAGGAATCAAACGCTACACGACCGTGTCCGCCGAGAATATCGGACGCGCGGTCATTGAGGTCCGGGAAGACTACCCCGTCGACGAAGTCTACGACCGGGTCCGGAATGCCGTCGATTCCATCTCCACGTTTCCCGTTGACGCCGAGAAACCTATCCTGTCCCAACTGACGCTGCGCAACGAAGTCGTCTACCTTGCGCTCTGGGGCAATCAGAGCGAGCGAGTCATGAAGGAATGGGCCGAGCGCGTCAAGGACGAGCTGCAACAACTTCCCGGCCTTTCCCAGGTGACGGTCTTCGGCACGCGCGACTACGAAATCTCCATCGAAGTCTCGGAAGAACGGCTGCGCGAATATGGACTATCCTTTTCGGAAGTCGCCACGGCCGTTCGGCGCGGCAGCATGAACCTCTCGGCAGGCACCATCCGCACCCAAGGCGAGGAGATCCGCCTGCGCACCATCGGCCGTAGTTACACGGGCGAAGACTTCGCGAAGATTGTCGTGCTCGCGCGGCCCAACGGCGACATCATTACGCTGGACCGGGTCGCCGACATACGCGACGGCTTTACCGAGGATCCCATCAAGGCGAACTTCAACGGCGAATCGGCGGTCATGCTTGGCGTATTCAAGACGCAGGAAGAGGATGCCATCGCCATTGCGGATGCCGTGAAGAAGTACTTGGTGGAAAAAGGCCCCACGCTTCCGGAAGGCGTCCACATTTCGCTTTGGAGCAACCGGTCGCAGATGATCCAGGATCGCATCTCCCTGCTCACCCGCAACGGTATTGCCGGACTGTGTCTGGTATTTATTATGCTCTGGGTCTTCCTGGATCTTCGGCTGAGTTTCTGGGTGGCCATGGGTATTCCGATTTCCTTGGCCGGTGCCATGGCCCTGCTCTTTGCCATCGGCGGCACCATTAACATGATCTCCCTGTTCAGTCTGATCATGGTGTTGGGCATCATCGTGGACGACGCCATCATCGTGGGTGAGGCCATATACGTCCACCGCAAGAACGGCGATCCGCCGCTTACGGCCGCCGTCAACGGCGTGTCTGAAGTCGGATTGCCCGTTATCGCCGCGGTAACCACGACCATCGTCGCCTTCGTTCCGCTCATGTTCGTCGGCGGTGTCATGGGGAAGTTTATCGCGATTCTACCGGTCGTCGTGATCGCCGCGCTTCTCGTTTCCCTCGTCGAAGCCTTGTTCCTGTTGCCGGCTCACCTTAATCACCTCCCTGACATGAACGCCCCGATTGGGCCCGGTCACCCCTGGAAGCAGCGTGTGCGCCGCTTCCGGCGCGCAGTCAGTAATGGGATGGAGCATTTTGCCGAACACATCTACCGGCCGTTCGCGGATTTCTCCATCCGCTGGCGTTACATCTCCGTGTCAGCGGCGGTCGCGTGCCTGCTCCTCGCGATGGGACTGTTCCAGGCGGGCTTCTTACGGTTCGTCATGTTCAGCGACGTGGATGGCAATGACCTCGTCGCCACGATCGAGTTTCCCCAGGGAACGCCATTCAGCGTCACGGAAGAAGCAGTCCGGCAAACGCGGGACGGGCTCGAACGCGTCGCCGCGGCCATGGACACGACCAGCGGCAAACCCCTTATCGAAAACGTCTATGCCGTAACCGGCGAAGCCGGCGAAAGTTTTGAGGCACGCCAGGGGCCCCATCTCGGCAGCGTTCGCGTCGAGTTGCTGCCCACCGAAGAGCGCGGCATCTATTCGGAAGACATCAACGTCGCGTGGGAGAACGAGGTCGGTCAGATCCCCGGGGCCATCTCCCAGACCTTTTCCGGCATGCAGACCGGGCCTCCCGGATCCGCGATTGAGATTTGGCTCCAAGGCGAGGACATGGATGTCCTTCGTGGCGCGGCCGCCGAGGTAAAGGAGAAGCTCGGCACCTATGACGGCGTATATCAGATCGCCGATGATTTCCGGCCCGGCAAGAACGAACTGCAATTCAATCTGAAGCCCGAAGCGCGCGCTCTCGGATTGACCCTTGACGATCTCGCGGTTCAGGTGTACGCGGGATACTTCGGCGAGGAAGCCTTGCGCCTCCAACGGGGCCGCGACGACATTCGGGTTCGC
>JAHDWY010000073.1:0-5016 GCA_023384315.1 Candidatus Hydrogenedentota bacterium
TTCCTGCGATCGGGCGACTACTCTTATCTGCCGGGGCCGGATGATATCTACGTGTCGCCGTCGCAGATTCGCAAGTTCGCCTTGCGTACCGGCGACACGATTCAAGGTCACGTGCGGCCGCCGAAGGAAGGCGAGCGGTATTTCGCCTTGCTGAAAGTCGAGGCGGTGAACTACGAGAGCCCCGACGTCGCGCGCGAACGCATCCTCTTCGACAACCTGACGCCCCTCCACCCGAACGAGCGCCTCGTCCTCGAAACCGAGCAGAAAGAAGTGGCCATGCGCATCATGGACCTCATCTCTCCCATCGGTAAGGGGCAACGCGGTCTCATCGTGGCGGCGCCGTTTACCGGCAAGACGGTCCTTCTGCAAAAGATCGCCAACAGCATCGGCATTAACCATCCCGAAGCGCACGTCATTGTGCTGCTCATCGACGAGCGACCCGAGGAAGTGACGGACATGTCGCGGTCGGTGAAGGGCGAGGTTATCGCGTCGACCTTCGACGAACCGCCCGAGCGCCACGTGCAGGTTGCCGAGATGGTATTGGAAAAGGCGAAGCGCCTGGTCGAGCACAAGCGCGACGTGATCATCCTCCTGGACTCGATCACCCGTCTCGCCCGCGCGTACAACGTGATCGTGCCTGCCAGCGGCAAGGTGCTATCCGGTGGTGTGGATGCGAATGCCTTGCAGCGCCCGAAACGGTTCTTCGGCGCAGCCCGCAACATCGAAGAAGGTGGAAGCTTGACGATCCTCGCCACGGCGCTGGTCGAAACCGGCAGTCGTATGGACGATGTCATCTTCGAAGAGTTCAAAGGCACGGGCAACATGGAGATCCACCTGGATCGCCGCCTCATGGAGAAGCGCATCTTCCCGGCCCTGGACGTGCTCAAGTCGCGTACGCGTAAGGAAGAGTTGCTCATCGCCGAAGACGAGTTGCAGCGCATCTGGCTGTTGCTGAAAGTGCTCAGCCCGCTCAGTGTCACGGAAGCAACGGAATTGCTCATCGACAAGCTGAGAAAGACCAAGACCAATTCCGACTTCTTGTCGATGATGCAGAAGATGTAGGTTCGGCCCGGGGGAAATCCGAGGTCGAGAAGCTAGGTCTAGGTGTTTTCGGTGCCGCTGGTGTCCGGGTGGCGATCGAACCATGCGCACGCTGCGTGTGGCAGGTCTTCGTGACCGCCGTCGAAAATGGTAAGCCGGGAGGCTCCGGCCGACCGCCGGAAGTAGATCGGGCGATCGTAAGACGGATCGGACCGATCGGTCGGATCCGTCCGATCGGCCAAGTCAAGGGTATTCCGCGCGAGGATCAACTCTAGTTCTTCATCGGAGATGGCGGGTCCATTTACAGACTTCGCGAGCGCGTTGAATGCCCACACGCTGTGCTGTACACCGATTCCTCGGGGTTGGCCGTCGTGAATGCCATGGGCGATATCGACGGGTAGCCCGGCCGCTTTGTCCATGTGGAACACAGGCGACCGATAGCGCAATTCGCGATCGACTTCTGCCGAGGACCCCGGCGCGCCTCCGGCGACTTTCTCCACGTGGCGGTAGGCTTTGGCGTCCATCGCCCTGCATTCGGCGTGAAAAGCGGCTAAGTCGGTGATGGAACACCAAGCTGACACGGCGGCCCAACGGTCCGGTGCTTCGCCCGCCATGATGAGCGCCATGTGACCGCCGCCCGAGCACCCGCCCAGATAGATACGATTCTCGTCGACCTCGTGATTCGCACAAGCCCAGTCCACGGCATCGAGCACATCCTGCCGGGCAAGCCGCGAGGCACAGGCTTGCGGTCGGCGATTGGGTCCGCGAAAATCCGGCGCGAGAAAATGCCAGTTTCGTTTGGCCGCCTCGACCTGCCACGGGGTCGAATCGAAATCGTAACGGTGCCGCCACGGATGGAGGTAAACCAGGAGGGGCTGCGGTCCGCCGTTTTTCGCAGGTATGAAGAGGCACGGTTGCCGGTGACGATCAACCGTACTTTGCACTCGGATGGTGTACCGTGCGGCGGTTGCGGAAACCTTGTCGCGCTTGCGCAAGCCCAGTTTTTGAAGCAACCGCTTCACCGGGGGACGTCATCCGCCCCGCGCGGCGCGCACCGCGTCGGCAAAGGCGCGGGCGTTCTTGGTGATGCCGTCGAAATCGCGCGAGGCCACGAGTTTCTTCGCGACAAGATTCCCGCCGACGCCAAGGGCTACCGCGCCCGCCTTCAAGAATTCGCCTACGTTGTCCACTTCTACGCCGCCCGTGGGAATGAGCGGGATTTGGGGAAGTGGTCCCTTGATGGCCTTCAGATACTCCGGTCCACCAATGCTTGCAGGGAATACCTTTACGAAATCCGAACCCGCTTCCCATGCGGTCAGAATCTCCGTCGGCGTATAGGCGCCCGCTGCAATCGGTTTTCCGTACCGCCGCGCCATCTGGATCACGGGAATCGATAGCGTAGGCGTAACAACATACTCCGCACCGGCCAGGATCGCCATGCGACACGTTTCCGCGTCCAGCACCGTTCCCACGCCCAGAAGCACGTCCGCCCCCGCCAGTTTCTTAGTCGCGGTCTCGATACACTCCAGGGCGCCCGGGGTGGTCATGGTCACTTCAATACAGTGAACGCCACCCGCCGCAACGGCTTCCACAACCCGGACCAGATCGTCGCCCCCGGAATCCGCACGCACGACCGCGACAATGCATTTCTCGATCAAATAATTGATGGCGTCGTACTTGTTCATAATTCGTTTCCCCAGTAGTGCTGCATGCGCCGCATTCGAACACAGGATCCACCCGCGCTTCAACCGCCGGGTGTCATGCTCCTACCGCTGCGCCCGTTCGATAGGAAGCACACAACGGAACCCTACCGTAGGCAAGGCGCTTTCCGGAAACAGTCCTTTCCGCGCGGCGCATCGGAGTTCGTCGGCCTTGGAACGCCACGACCCGCCGCGAATCGCCCGCTTGGGTGGACCCGTGCGAGCCGCCGCCTCACGACGGGCGGTATCGTAGGGAAGAAACAAGTCGGCCGTCCACTCGTACACATTTCCCGCGAGGTCATAAACGTTGTCCGGCGTCTTGCCTTCCTCGTGCATAGACACGATGGACGGCATGTTGAGGAAGTCGCGATAGTTCGCCTTGTGGGCGTCCGGTTCCTGGTGTCCCCAAGGGTACTTTCGGTTTTCCTTGCCGCGTGCCGCGTATTCCCACTGCGCTTCCGAGGGTAACGCCTTCCCGGCCCAGGCGGCGTACGCGGCCGCATCCTCCCACGTTACGCCGATGACCGGTTGATCGGCGCCCCGGTAGTCCGGGATGCCCCAGAGCTTGGGATTCGGCCGCCCCGTCGCGCGCAGAAACTCTTCGAATTGGGCGTTCGTTACGGGATACGCGTCTATGTAGAAGGGCTCCACCGTCGTTTCAAACTCAGGCGCTTCATCGGCAATCCCGTTGTTACCCATAAGAAAGCTGCCGCCTTCGAGAAACACCATGCCATCCGTGGAGACTTCACGCCCAGGCTCGACTTCAATGCGCGTTTTCAGGGTCGCACGATAGGATTCGTCAAAAGCTTTCAGGAGGTTCGCGCGCAAACCCCCGGGGGTTTGCCAGGGGTCTCCCCGGGGTATCGGCCCGCCCTTCGCAATGACGCCCCGCCGGTATGGCGCGACGCCGGCGCCCACGGCGGTCACTTCGACGAAGTCGTCCAGCGGTGTCCGCAGGTTGAGCAGTTCCCGGAAGATCAGCCCGACCGAATACAGGTCAGCGCGGGAATCGATTTCCGCGTGGCGCAATTGCTCGGGCGACGCATAGGCTTCGGTACCTACCACCCGGGTCGGTTTACCATCGGGCCCCTTGTCCGTGAAGAGGCACTCTTCATCGACGACTTTGGCGAGCCCGAAGTCCAACACCTTCAGATGTTCGCCTGCGAGCAACATGACGTTCTCCGGCTTGATATCGCGATGGATGACGATGCGGTGCGCGTAGTCGAGTGCTGCCAGAATCTGCGCGGTCAGCGTAACGGCCAGCCTTACGTCGACTAGCCTGCGTTGATTGCGGCAATTCCGGAGAAAGGCCCGCAGTGACTGGCCCTGAAGGTACTCCATGGAGATATAGAGGATTCCCTCAGGCGTGGCGCTGACGTCATGGACCGCCACGACGTTCTCGTGGCGGAGCCGACGGGCGACCTGAGCCTCTTGAATGAACAGCTTGACGCCCTTCTGCGTATGCACGATGCGCGGGTCAAGAAACTTCAGCGCGACCCGCTCGTTCATCAAGGTGTCGTGGGCCCGGTAGACCATGCCCATGCCGCCCTTGCCGATTGGCGCCTCGATGACGTATCGATCAGAAATGCGATGGCCTGGTTCAAACTGGAGATCCAGCTCCCTGTCGCCGTTCGCGGTATGGGGGACTAGCAACCGCGCGCCACAGCCAAAACACACCCCCCAACGTCCTTGGACCGTTGGTGGTACCGAGATAGTCAGACCGCATTGAGTGCACGTAACGTGAATCATGGTAAGGCAGGAATGCTACCACAGCCGCGTGACGGCGAGCAATGTATATCCCCTGGATTAAATGAAGCAACTCACCGTCAACGGAGAATAAGGAACCGGCCCGGATCGGGTGACCGATGCGGGCCGGCGTGGTTTCTTGATGGAGCGATTTAGACTTCGAAGCTGTCGCAGTAGCGATAGGCGTCGATGAGCGCGCGTTCGCCTTCCTTGCCGGGCTGGGAGTTTCCGTGCTCCATGCCCATGATGCCGTCGAATCCCTTCGCATGGATGTGCTTGAAGATGTTCCGGTAGTTCATCTCGCCGGTCGTCGGCTCTTTCCGGCCGGGATTGTCTCCGATCTGGAAATAGGCGACTTCGCTCCACGCGCGGTCGATATTCGGGATGATGTTCCCCTCGGTAATCTGCTGGTGGTACATGTCGAACAGGATTTTGCACGAGGGGCTGCCCACGGCCTGGCAAATCATGAACGCCTGAGGGATCTTCGTGAGGAAGAGACCCGGATGATCGCGCCACGCATTTAACGGCT
>JAHDWY010000073.1:5026-11075 GCA_023384315.1 Candidatus Hydrogenedentota bacterium
AAGCCTTCCGGTTCACAAACCTCGGCGCAGGCCTTCAGGTTGTCGATCACGTTCGCGGTCTGGTAGTCCCATTCGAGGCCTGTGTCGTAGATTCCGCAGACGACTGTGCACCATTTGGCGTTCACGCGTTTTGCAACTTCGACCGAGTCCTTGAGATCCTGGACCAGTTTCTCGCGCATCTCCGGATCGCTGGAGGCAAAGGTGACCTCGCTGAAGCTTGCGGAGGCGACGAATACGCCCATGGTCATGTTGAGTCGCGTCATCTCCTGGGCGATGCGATCCTGCTCCTCGACCGAACGGCCCTTCATGCCGTTGTCTTCCAGCGAGGTGAATCCTTCATCGGCCATGAACTTGAGCTGGTCGATGGGGTCCTCGCCCGCGCTGTTCTTGAACATCCCGAAGTGGGGGGCATACTTCAGTTTGAAGCCCTTCGACCCGGCCTCCGCAGCGGCGGCCCGCGACGTACCTGCAGCGGCCAATGCGGTCGCACCCGCAGCGGCGATTCCTGTCGTCAAAAAATCTCGACGGTCCATCATCCGATCTCCTCACTTGCTGATTTCTACTCTTCCCCCCCCGCGGACGGCGTCGTTACGCGAAGCGGAACCAGCCTACCGCGTTTGGCGGTCGCATTGCCAAATTCTGAACGACCTACTCCGCGGGCGGCTTGAACGTTGTGACACCTACCGATTCGAGCGCTTTCATGAAGCCGTCCTTGTCCACGGCTTTCTTCCACGCTTCTTCGGCTTCTACGACGTCTTGCTTCACAAACTTCGCTAACTCGTCATTGAGCAGGGTCATCCCTTCCTTTTTGGCCGTTTGCATGATGCTCATGATCTGATTGTTCTTGGCCTCGCGGATGAGCGAAGACACCGCCGCGTTGACGATGAGCACCTCAAGCGCCGCGACGCGTCCGCCCCCCTTCTTCTTGAGAAGGTTTTGCGCCACGATGCCTTTCAGCGTGCCCGCGAGCATGGTACGGATTTGCTGTTGCTGCTCCGACGGGAACTGGTCGATGAGCCGGTCCACGGTGGAAATGGCCGTTGTGGTGTGCAACGTGCCGAAGACCAAGTGACCTGTTTCCGCGGTTTCGATGGCGATATGGGTCGTTTCCAGATCGCGCATTTCACCCACCAGCACGATGTCCGGGTCTTCGCGCAGGGCCGCGCGAAGTGCCGCCTTGAAACCTTTGGTGTGGGTGTGGACCTCGCGCTGATTGATGAGACAGCGCTTGTTGTTGTGCACGAACTCGATGGGATCCTCGATGGTGATGATGTGGTCGCTGCGGGTCGCATTGATGAGGTCAATAAGTGCAGCCAGAGTCGTCGACTTTCCGCTGCCCGTCGGTCCCGTCACCAATACCAACCCCTTGCTCAACGAGCAGAACTTCTTGACCGCGTCCGGAAGCCCCAGTTGTTCGCAGGTCAGAATCTCGGTTGGAACCAACCGGAAGACTCCGCCGATCCCCTTATGATCCATGAAGATGTTGCAGCGAAAACGGCCGAAGCCTTCAAGCTCGTACGCGAAGTCCGTGTCGTGTACTTCGTTGAACTGCTTCTCGTTCTCGGGGGGCATGATTTCGTAGAGCACGCTCTTGACGGTTTGCCCGTCCATGGTCTCTTCCGACCGCAGTGCGGCGATGGACCCGTCTTTGCGCAGGATTGGTTTACACCCAGTGCAAAAATGCAGGTCCGAAGCACCGTGCTCGACCATCGCCTTCAGATACTTATCAAGTTGCGCCATGCATCAATCCTCCCCGATCAGCTTCGCCGTTCGCGCCCCGCGTGCGCAGGGCCGGTGTATCTCGTGGCCGCAACACGCTACCATCCGTTTCCTGTCGAAACAACCCATTTCTCCTCGCCTAGGAATCGGCCTTATGTTGTGGTAATCGCGCGGAGTTCACGCCACGGGCGCATAGGCTCGACCCGAATAGCCGTAGCGCCTTGGCGAGTTCCACCCGGGCCTTCTTGCACAGATCTGTTCGCTTCGGGTGTGTCCGCCGCACATAACTCAGCACGAGTTTCAAAAACCGACACGAGGCGCCGGGAGTCGCTAACCTGCACTATTTCAGCATGTTATAAGCGACTACAATCTAAAGTGTTTGTTTATAATGAGTTG
This sequence comes from Candidatus Hydrogenedentota bacterium, assembly GCA_023384315.1. GTDB lineage: Bacteria > Hydrogenedentota > Hydrogenedentia > Hydrogenedentales > SLHB01 > JAHDWY01. Next base: position 7,142 of record JAHDWY010000073.1, read on the forward strand.
GCATTGAATATGCAGTCTTTTTGAAGCGGTACTACAGGCAACTTGATCTTTCGGTTTCAAACGCGGTATAAGGGTGTCGAGACAAATCGTGAAATAAATCACGATTAAGTAATCAAGGGTAGGCCTCCCCCGGTCCGAGATTCGGACGGCCTGTAGAACGGCGGCAGCGCCGCCAACCAACGAGAGGTAGCAGTATGGCCAAGATTCTCGTAGTCGACGACGACCCGGATATCACGGAGGCCTGTACGCTCTTCCTCGAACGCGAGGGGTTCGAGGTAGTCAGTGCCAACAGCCGGTCCTCGGGGATGGCTTCCATTGAAGGAGCACCCCCGGACCTGGTCATCCTGGACGTCATGATGGAGCAGCCTGACGACGGCATGGCGATGGCGCAGGATCTGCGCCGCAACGGGTTCACCAACCCCATTCTCATGCTGACCAGTATCAGCAAGGTCAGTGGGCTGGAGTATGGCCGGGACAACGACGTGGTGCCGGTGGACGAGTTCCAGGAAAAACCCGTGGACCCTGCCACGCTTATCGAGAAGGTCAAGCGCCTGCTCGCGGCGAAGGAGGGATAAGCCATGTTGCAGACCGAACAAGATCGATTGCGAGATGAAATCCAACGCTGGGGCATGGTGTACGGTAAGGAACGGAGCGCACTCATTCCCATTCTACAGGAAATTCAACGCGTTCATTCCCGCATCTCCGATTTCGCGATGCAGGTTATAGCGGACATGCTCGACATCCATCCCGTGGAAGTTTACGGCGTGGTGTCCTTCTATAGCTTCCTGGACTGGAAGCCCAAGGGGCGTTTTGTTATTCGCCTGTGCCGGACCATTTCCTGCGACATGCAGGGCAAGGACCGGCTCGCGCGGCAGTTGGAAAACGACCTCGGCATCACCTTCGGTGAGACGACCCCGGACGGGCGGTTCACGCTGGAGTGGGCCAACTGCATCGGCATGTGCGATCAGGGCCCGGCCCTGCTGGTCAACGACCACGTGTTCACCCGGGTGACCCCTGATCGGATCCACGACATTCTCGAGGGATGCCGGAAAGTCTTCGGCGTACACGCGGCGCAAACCTTGCAGGAGCAGTTGGTATGACTACGACAACGAACGGCCGCGGCGTTCAAACCACGACGACAGGGCATTTGACCTTCGGAACGGTGAAGCCGAACAGCGGCCTCCAAAATGCGATCAAGAAAAGCCGTGCCGATATTATCGGCGAAATCAGCGCCTCCGGCATGAAAGGCCGGGGCGGCGCCGGGTTCCCGACTGGTGTTAAATGGAACCTCGCGGCGGCGGCGCAGGACGAACACAAGTACGTCGTGTGTAACGCCGATGAAGGCGAACCAGGGACGTTTAAGGACCGGGTCATCCTATCCGAATACGCCGACTTGGTCTTTGAAGGCATGACGATCGCGGGACTCGCGATCGGCGCGACGACCGGCATCGTCTACCTGCGCGGCGAATACAGCTATTTGCGGCCACTGCTTGAGGCCGTTCTGGAGCGGCGGCGCGGCCAGAATCTCCTGGGCGAAAACGTGCTCGGCCGCGACGGGTTCACCTTCGACATCACAATTCGCATGGGGTCCGGCGCCTACGTGTGCGGCGAGGAGACCGCGCTCATCGAATCGCTGGAAGGGTACCGCGGCGAACCGCGCAATCGTCCGCCGTTCCCGGTCGACACGGGTTATCTGGGCCATCCCACCATCGTCCACAACGTGGAGACGCTCGCATGGGGCGCCTGCATCCTGTCCAAGGGGGCGGCTTGGTTCAAGGGCATCGGAACGGATAAGTCGACCGGACTGAAGTTGTTCAGCGTATCCGGAGACTGTGAACGTCCGGGTGTCTACGAATTTCCCATGGGCATCTCCATTGCAGAGCTTCTGCGCGAAGTCGGCGGCGAAGGCGCCAAAGCCGTGCAGGTTGGCGGCGCTTCGGGACACTGCGTTCCCGCGAAGGAGTTCGCCCGAACCCTCGCGTTTGAAGATATTCCCACCGGCGGGTCCATTATCGTGTTTGGACCGCACCGGGACATGCTGGCCATCGCCCACAACTTCCTCGAGTTCTTCGTGGACGAGTCCTGCGGACAATGCACGCCGTGCCGCGCCGGTACGGTGAAACTGCTGGAAGGCGTGGAACTGCTCCGCGACGGCGACTGCTCGATGCAGTACCTGCGCGAACTGTGTTCGCTGAGCGAAACGATGCAGCTGGCCTCCAAGTGCGGCCTGGGTCAATCGAGCCCCAACGCCTTCCTCTCCATCGTGAAGCATTTCCAGGACGAGATTATGGGACGAACCGACCTCGCGACCGCGGGTAAGGAGTAGAGCATGTCGGATACGAGTACATTTGGAAAAGACGTATCGCGGGCGCCGGTCAGCCAGCGGGGACATCGCATTGATTCTCCCGTGGACACGACCGCGATTGGCGGTCAGATTTCGGTTGAGATCGATGGCAAAAGCCTGAAAGTGCCGATTGGTACGACGATTCTCGACGCAGCGAAGGAACTGGGGCTGAAGATTCCGACCTTGTGCCATCACGAAGACCTCTGCGTGGCGGGCGTGTGCCGCATGTGCGTGGTAGAGGTCGAGGGGCAGCGTACATTGCAGGCGTCCTGCGCCTATCCCATCACGCAGCCCATCAAGGTGAAAACCCATTCCCGTAAGGTGCGTCAGGCGCGGCGGCATATTCTCGACCTGCTCCTGGCGAATCACTACGGTGAATGCTACGCCTGCGGCCGGAATAACAACTGCGAGTTGCAGACCCTGGCCAAGGACTATGGTGTCGATTTCTTCCGCTTCGGCCACCCTGACGAACCCATGTTCGAGATCGACACGTCGAGTCACTCCGTCGTGCGCGACATGAACAAGTGCATCCTGTGCCGGCGCTGCATCCGGACCTGCATCGACTTCCAGGAAGTGGGCGTGCTCGAAGTGGAAGGCCGCGGCGCGGAATCCAAGGTCGCAACCTTCATGGACAAGCCGCTCGCCGAAGTCGTCTGCATCAATTGCGGCCAGTGCATCAACCGGTGCCCGACGGGCGCGTTGCGTGCGAACGACCCGACCGACGAAGTGTGGGCGGCCATCGACGATCCGACGAAACACGTTATCATGCAGACGGCGCCGAGCCCGCGCGCCGGTATCGGCGAATGCTTCGGGTTACCGCCCGGCCGTGCGTTGACATTCGAGATGAACACGGCGCTTCGCCAGTGCGGGTTCGACAAGGTCTTCGACACGAACTTCACGGCAGACCTCACGATCATCGAGGAAGGCACGGAACTGATCCTCCGCTTAAAGAAGGCATTGGTGGACGGAGAGCCGGTGGCGATTCCGCAGTTCACGAGTTGTTCGCCGGGTTGGGTGAAGTACATCGAACACTTCTATCCCGAATACCTGACGCATCTATCCAGCGCGAAGAGTCCGCAGCAGATGTTCGGCGCGCTGATCAAGACCTATTACGCGCACCTCAACAAAATCGATCCCAAGGACATCGTGTCCGTCGCGCTCATGCCGTGCTCGGCGAAGAAATTTGAGTGCAACCGGCCGGAGATGTGCGACAGCGGATACAAGGACATCGACTACGGGTTGACGACGCGTGAACTCGGTAAGATGATCAGTGAAGCCGGGATTTATCTGCCCGACCTGCCCAAGTCCGACTTCGACGCGCCCTTCGGAAGCGCGACCGGTTCAGGCGTCATCTTCGGCGCCACCGGCGGTGTGATGGAGGCCGCGTTACGGACCGTCATCGAATTGGTCACCGGCAAGAAGGTGGAGAACTTCTTCGACCACGCCGAGATTGTGCCCCTTCGCGGTTTTGAAGGCATCCGGTACGCCGAGGTTCCCATCACGGAAGTGGGACCCGTCCCCGACATTCTCAAGGGGTTGGTGGACAACTGGGATTGGTTGAAGGGCGCGACGCTCAAAGTCGCCGTGGCG
>JAHDWY010000074.1:0-356 GCA_023384315.1 Candidatus Hydrogenedentota bacterium
TTTTCGCCGCGGGGCTCGATCAACCCCTCTTTGTCGGATCTGCGCCCGGAGATTCCGAGCGGCTGTACGTCATCGAACGCGCGCGCGCACGCATCATCCTCTTCAAGAACGGCCAACGGGCCGCAAAGCCCTTCCTGAATCTGTCCGACCGGGTCGGCGCTGCGCAACCGGAACAAGGTCTTCTCGGGTTTGCCTTTCATCCCAACTACCCGGAGAAACGCTTCATCTTCGTCAACTACACCGATGTGAACGGGGACACGGTGATCGAGCGGTTCCGCGTGCGCAAACACCTGGACAAAGCGCGGCGGAACAAGTCCAAACCCATTCTGGCCTACGACCAAACCGGAAACAATCAC
>JAHDWY010000074.1:366-1057 GCA_023384315.1 Candidatus Hydrogenedentota bacterium
CAACGGCGGCATGCTGGCCTTCGGTCCCAACGACAACTACCTCTACATCGCATCCGGCGACGGCGGTGGATCGAACGATCCCTTCGGTCATGGGCAGCGTCTCGACACCCTGCTCGGGAAGATCTTGCGCATCGACATCCGCGCCGGCAAAGGCGTGCCTTACAAAATCCCGCCGGACAATCCCTTCGTGAACGACGCCAACGCGCTGGACGAGATCTGGGCCTACGGCCTTCGGAATCCGTGGCGCATGAGTTTCGATCGCGAAACCGGCGATCTCTACATCGGCGACGTGGGCCAGGGCGCGCGGGAAGAGATCGACTTTCAACCGGCGTCCAGCATGGGCGGCGAAAACTACGGCTGGGTCGTGGCGGAGGGATTCAGTTGCCTCGGCGGAACCGGTACCTGCGGCACGAATCCCGGATTCACACCACCGATCCACGACTACCCCCGCGACGTGGGCCGGTCCGTCACGGGCGGCTACGTCTACCGCGGCGGCGCCATGCCCTGCCTTCAAGGGACCTACTTCTTCGGCGACTTCAGCCTCGGCCGGGTCTGGTCGTTCCGCTACGACGGCGCCACCATCTCCGAATTCACCGAGCGCAGCGCCGAACTCGACCCCCCGGGCCCCGACACCCTCGGAAACGTGGCCTCCTTCGGCGAAGACGCGAACGGCGAACTCTACATCGTCACC
>JAHDWY010000074.1:1067-7886 GCA_023384315.1 Candidatus Hydrogenedentota bacterium
GGGCCTTGGCACTGGTCACATTGCAGGCGTCTCTCCAATACCGTAGAATAGAGGGGCTGCGGTTTTGTACCGCATTTTGTCCGGGACGGCCCGGTTCCTCATGGGGGAGCGAGGCCTTCGGCGGGGCTGGTGACCTGGTAAACATGTCTGCATCGGTGGATTCCATGCGTATGCGCGTGTGGTCCGGGTCCAATGCCTGCCAACCGGAAAAAACATCGATCTTTACGCAGTAACCACGGACGAGTATGGTACGCAAATCGGGTACATTGGGCGACGCGACGTTTGACCAAGACGATCAAACGGACCCTTCCTTTGATCCCCACCCCACGGCGGAAGAGGTCTTGCGCGAGTCCAAGGATTGGACCCGCGCGATCATCGAATCGGCCGTAGACGGGATCATCGCCATCGACGAGCGGGGGACAATCGAGTACGTCAACCCGGCCGCGGTCAAGATGTTTGGCTATGAGCCTGAGGAAGTGCTTGGCAAGAACGTAAAGATGCTGATGGGGGACGATCACCGGCCCCATCACGACGGGTATCTTCATCACTACCGTTCGACGGGGGAACGCCGAATCATCGGGACGATCCGCGAGTTGGACGGACGCCACAAGAGCGGCCGGATGTTTCCCTTGGAGCTTTCGGTGAGCGAGGTCTTTATCGGCGACCGCCGTCTATTCACGGGCATCCTGCACGACATCACCGCGCGCCGCATCGCCCAGGAAGAGAAGGATCGCCTGCTGGACGTACTCAACCGGAGAAACGTCCAGATCACCTGTCTCTACCGCATCGGGGAGGCCGTTCGTTCGGGCCAGGAGTTTGCGGCGATCTGCGGCGATGTAGCGGAGACGATTCAGTCTTCGTTTCAACATGCCGAACGGGTGCGGGCACGCATCAGTTTTGACGGGGCGGAGTACGTGAGGGGGCCGGTTGACCCTTCCGATCACAGCATGACGTGTGACATTACCGTCGCCGGGCGCAAGCGCGGCGAGGTCGAGATTGCCTACGTGGGCGAGTTCGAGCCGGACGCCGCGCCGTTTCAAAGCGAAGAGCGCGATCTCATTGAAGGGATCGCGGCGGTATTGGGCGAGACCGTGGAGCGGCGCGACGCGCAGAGCAAAGTCATCCAGGCCTCAAAGCTGGCGTCCATCGGCGAACTCGCGGCCGGCGTGGGGCATGAGATCAATAATCCGCTGAACGCGATCATCAACTGCGCGGATATTCTGATTCACGGACTCGCCGAGAAGACGAAAGAGCGGCAATTCGCCGAACTGGTCCGTTCCGAATCCGAGCGCATCGCGCGGATCGTCCGCAACCTGCTGACCTTCTCCCGCCAGGACCGCGAGAAGCACAGTCCGGCCCGGCTCATCGATATTGTCGAAGCCGTCCTGTCACTGAGCCGGAAAAAGATCGCCAAGTCGATGGTCGCGCTCACGGTCGATGTTCCCGAGAATTTGCCCAAGCTGAAGTGCCGGAGCGAGCAACTTCAGCAGGTACTGATGAATCTCATAATCAATTCCCTGCACGCGTTGGACGAGAAATACCCGGAAGGGGATCCTGACAAGGTCATGGAGATTGTGGCCAAGCCCATCGAGCTCGATGGACGGGAGTTTCTGCGTCTGACGGTGGAGGATCACGGGACGGGCATTTCCAGCGCGCACATCGAGCGCTTGTTCGATCCGTTCTTCACCACCAAGGGACGGGACGTCGGCACGGGTCTGGGTCTTTCGGTGTCGGATGGCATCGTGAAGGATCACGGGGGACAGATTTGGGTGGAAAGCAAGGCCGGAGAATTCGCGCGATTCCACGTGGACCTGCCTTTGGACAATGGCTGGTCGACGCCATATGCGAAACAGAAGTAGGGGGAATACCATATGGCCCACATCCTCGTTGTAGAAGACGAAGCTGTCCTGCAATTGACCTTTAGCGAGTTTCTCTCCCAGAAAGGCCACGACGTGGCCAGTGCCTCGGACTACACCGAGGCGTTAGCCCACCTCGATGAGTCGGATTTCGACCTGGTCGTCACGGACATCATTCTCGCGGGGAAAACCGGCGTCGATCTGCTGCGTACCATTCGGGAGCGGGGCCTCCAGTGCCCGGTCGTCATGATCACGGGCGAGCCCAACGTCGAGACGGCCGCCGAGGCGGTGCGCCTTGGCGCCTTTGACTACCTGGCCAAGCCCGTCACACGCGACGCCCTCCAGCGCGTCGCGCGTCTGGCCCTCGAGCAGAAGCGTATTTCCGACGAGCGCGATCATTACGCAAAACAGATGGAGATCTACCGCAGCGATCTCCAAGCCATCTTCAACAGCGTCACGGAAGGCATCATCACCGTCGACGCCGAAATGTGCGTGCGCCAGGTCAATTCCGCCGCGGCGCGCATCCTCGGTCTCGCCACCTGCGCCCTCAGCGGAAAGCCCTTCGGTTCGGTTCGGAAGGGGTTCGAGCGCGCCGAGGAAGCGTTGCAGGAAACCCTGCGTACCCGCGAACCCGTCGTGGACCGCCGCATGCTGTTGCCGAATGGTGAAGACGAGAAGATCCTTGTTATCAATACCATGCCCCTGATTAGCGAACGCGGCAGTTTCGCCGGCGCGGTGCTCATGATTCGCGACATGACCCGGCTTACCCGGCTCGAACGGCAACTGGAAGACAGCCAGCAGTACCGCAATATGATCGGCAAGAGCGCGAAGATGCAGGACATCTTCCGCCTCATTCGCGAACTGGCCGAAACCGATACGACCGTGCTCGTAGTCGGGGAGAGCGGCACCGGCAAGGAACTCGTGGCCTCTGCCCTGCACCACGCCAGCCCCCGCGCGAAAGGGCCCTTCCTCCGCGTGAACTGCGCGGCCCTCTCCGAGGACATCCTCGAAAGCGAACTATTCGGCCACGTCAAAGGCGCGTTTACCGGGGCGGTCAAGGATCGCATCGGGCGCTTCGAAGCCGCAGACAACGGCACCATCCTCCTGGACGAGATCGGCGACATCTCGCCGCGACTTCAGCTCCGGCTGCTTCGCGTGCTGCAGGAGCGCGAGTTCGAGCGGGTCGGCGCGTCGACGCCGATCCGGACCAATGTCCGCGTCATTGCGTCGACCAACCAGGATTTGGAACGGAAGATCCGCGCCGGCGAGTTCCGGCAGGATCTTTATTACCGTCTCAACGTCGTCCGCATTCACATTCCGCCGCTACGCGAACGCAAACAGGACATCCCCTTGCTCGTGGACCACTTCTGCCGCCGTTTCAACCGCAGCATCCGGCGAGAGGTCACCGGTGTCGCGCCGGATTCCATGGAAGTGCTACTGAACTATCCGTGGCCGGGAAATGTCCGCGAACTGGAAAACTGCATCGAGCGCGCCTTCGTCGTGTGTCACGACTCCCAGATTCAGCCCCGACATCTGCCGCCGGAGATCATCGATCGCGGTATCGGCGCTACGGGGTCTTCTGGAGCCACGCAAGACCCCAATGCGGCGGCGACCTCTGAGCGTGAACGGATTATCCACGTGCTCAAACAAACGGATTGGAACGTGGCGAAGGCGGCGCGGCTTCTGGGAATCGCCCGCAACACCTTATACCAGCGCCTGAAATCGTTGAACATTGATCGTCCGAACGCGTGACGTATCGAGTTGCGCAGAAGTGTCTTGCGCAATTCTGTTTTTAGGGGTTTCCGCACACTCGAAATACATCTAATAGCCTTTGACGTACTGATTTTAAGTTTCTATTTATCAGTTACTTAACGCTCGCCCTACTTGATCGCCATTTACGGCACGTCTTATGCTCCCTTTCATGCAACATAACTGGTAACATCATGTTTGCTCGCAGTGCCATCGCGGCAGCGCAGATAAGGGAGAGATAATTCGTGTTCTTGGACGATGTGTCACGCAGAGCCCAGGAGAATCCTGGTCGTATTATTTTGCCCGAGGCGGAAGACGAACGCACCCTGCGCGCCGCGACGGCGATTGAGGAACGCGGGATCGGAAAAGTCTGTCTGGTCGGTAACGAAGACACGATTGCGGGGGTAGCCCGTCAGGCGGGCGTCAGAATCAGTGCCGAGATCATCGACCCCTCACAATCCAGCCATCTGGACGGGTTTGCCGGAAAGTACTACGAGCTGAGAAAAGCCAAGGGCGTCTCCGAGGCCGACGCCCGCACCGCGGTGCTCGAACCGATTACCTTTGGAATGATGATGCTCGACGCGGGACTCGGCGACGGGCTCGTCGCAGGCGCATGCCATTCCACCGCAGCGACCCTACGTCCCGCGCTGCAAATCCTGCGGACCGCGCCAGGCGTGTCCATGGTTTCGAGCTTCTTCTTCATGTCCTTTCCTGATACGACCTACCTGTTTGCGGACAGCGGACTGGTCGAGAACCCCGACGCCGAGCAACTCGCGGAGATCGCCCTGTGTACCGCGGAGAGCGCGATGGGTTTCGGAATCGATCCGCTCGTCGCCATGTTGTCGTATTCAACGAAGGGTTCCGCGCACAGTCCGCTCACCGAAAAAGTGGTGGAGGCGACCCGGATCGCCCAGGAACGGGCGATCGCGCGCTTTGGCGCGGACAGCCCGGTGCGAATTGATGGGGAATTGCAGGGCGACGCCGCACTGGTCCATACTGTCGGCCAACGAAAAGCCCCCGGCAGCGACGTCGCAGGGAAGGCAAGAGTATTGATCTTTCCCGATCTCAACTCGGGGAACATTGCCTACAAATTGGTGGAACGCCTGGGAGGCGCCAGCGCCTATGGCCCTATCGTGCAGGGTTTGCGCCTCCCCGTAAACGATTTGTCCCGGGGATGTTCCTGGGAGGATATCGTGGGCGTTGCCGCTGTTACCACCGTCCAATGGCAAATACGCAGGTCCGCCATGGAAGGTAGCCAGAGCAAGTCACCTGCGTTGCAGTAAAGGCATACCATGAAGGTATTGATTCTCAACAGCGGATCCTCCTCCGTGAAGTTCAAGGTCATCGAACTCGGTGAACAGGAGCGTACGCTGGCCAAGGGCCAGGTCGAACGCATCGGACAGAAGAACGCGGACCTCAAGTGCGACTGCTGTTTGACGCACAATCCGGCCTGTGCCGCGAGTCTCGTGGGTGAGCCGGGCAAACTGGACGTCCCCGACCACGATCGCGCCATCGATATGATTTGCCGGCTGTTGCAGAGCGACCGTTGCGGCATCGTTGACGACCTGTCGGAGATTGCCGGCATCGGGCATCGCGTGGTGCATGGCGGTGAGTTGTTTTCGAACTCGGTCCTGATCAACGCGGAAGTGATCGAGGGCATCGAGCGTTGCGCCAAGTTGGCGCCCTTGCACAACCCGCCGGCTTTGGCAGGGATTCGCGCCTGCCTTAAAGTCTTTGGCGAAGGAACGCCGCAAGTTGCCGTGTTCGATACCGCCTTCCACCGCACAATTCCGGAGAAGGCGTTCCGCTATGGCGTTCCGAATGAGCTGTATACCGAGCACGGGATTCGCAAATACGGGTTCCACGGCACCTCGCACCGTTACGTCTCGCGAGAAGCCGCGAAGCTACTGAAGCGCCCAATTGAAGAAACGAAGATCATCTCCTGCCACCTTGGCAACGGCAGCAGCATCACCGCGGTTCTCGGCGGCAAGTCCATCGATACGACGATGGGGTTGACGCCGCTCGCAGGCGTCATCATGGGAACGCGCCCCGGCGATTTGGACCCCTATATCCCCATCTTCATGATCAAGGAACTGGGCATGTCCGCGGAGGAAGTGGATACCGTCCTGAACAAGCGTAGCGGGTTTGAAGGCATCTGCCACCATCACGACGTGCGCGAGATCGAGGCGCTCATGCAGCAAGGCAACCGCGAGTGCGCGCTGGCGTTGGACATGTTCGCCTACCGCACCTCCCGTTTTATCGGCGGTTCCGCCATGGCCCTGAACGGGGTCGATGCCATCGTGTTCACCGGCGGCATCGGCGAGCACGACGCCTACATGCGCGAGCGCATCCTGCAGAATGCCGGCCACCTCGGCGTGAAACTGGATGCCGAACGCAATCTTCGCAACGACCGGATCATCACCACCGACGATGCCCGAGTCGCCGTCATGGTCATCCCGACCGATGAGGAACTCATCATCGCCCGCGATACCGCGTGGGAGGTCCGCCGCTTGCGCGAGGAGGCCGAAGCGGCCGTGTCCTCGTAGGGGCATCTTGTAATCCAGCCGGCGATCGTTTCAGCCTGTATGGCACCCCCTGTTTCGTTTATGATACGTCACTTCCACGCACGTTCAACGGTAAGCATGACTAAGGGATAAGGATGTCAATTCGCAAGCGGGACAATCCAATCGACCTGTTCAACGAGTGGTTCGAAGACGCCAAGGGCTGCGGGTTTCGCGAGCCGACGGCAGTCTGTCTTTCCACCGCCGACGCCACCGGCATGCCGTCGTCACGAATGATTCTCTTCAAGAAGGTCGATGACGAAGGGTTCGTCTTCTACACGAACCTCGGGAGCATGAAAGCCAAGGAGCTTCGCGAGAATCCCCGGGCCGCCTTGTGCTTCTACTGGATGCCCATCGGTAAGCAGGTCCGCGTCCAGGGCGATGTCGAACCGGTCAGCGATGAGGAAGCCGATGCCTACTTCGCCTCGCGCGACCGGCAAAGCCAGATCGGCGCGTGGGCGAGCAAACAATCGCAGCCGCTGGAAGGGTACTTCGAACTGGAACGCCGCGCCGCCGAGTACGCCATCAAGTTCGGTGTGTCGAAGGTGCCGCGTCCCGAGTTTTGGTCCGGCTACCGCATTCGCCCGTTCCGCATGGAGTTCTGGCAAGAAAAGCCGTTCCGCCTGCACGAACGCCTCGTCTACACCCGCACA
>JAHDWY010000074.1:7896-11040 GCA_023384315.1 Candidatus Hydrogenedentota bacterium
ACCGGGTGGGACACGCAGTGGTTGTTTCCCTGATTCTTCCGCTTACCCGTACGGGTCGCCGCCACCGCTTTCCACGGGCGGCGCATCGTAGAGGGTGAATCCCGACAGGATGGGCTGGTTGTTGGGATGGCGCGTTTCGTTCGCGCTCGTCACGCGAATCGCGGGCTGATCGCGGAACACGCATTTTGCCTCGCAGATCCCGCAACCGATGCAACGCTCGGGATCGACGCGGGGTTGTTTTAATACGCGGACCGAACCGTCCCGCATCTTCACTTCCGTTTCGATGAAATGGATGGCCTTCGTCGAGATGGGGCAATGCTCTTCGCAGACCATGCATTCCCGCCCGTACGCATAGGGAAGGCATCGCGACGTGTCGAACGACGCGAGCCCGAGTTTCGTCGCCTTCTTGGTCTCCATGTCGAGCGGTTGGATGGCTTCCGTCGGGCAGACGGCGCCGCAGCGGTTGCATTCATATTCGCAGTAGCCCACCTGCGCGACAAGCCGTGGGGTCCACAGGCCCTCGATGCCCGTGTCGAATCCCGCCGGCTGGAGCCCGTTTGTCGGGCACACGCGCATGCACAACCCGCATCGCACGCAACGGGACAAAAACTCCGATTCCGCCAGGGCGCCCGGCGGCCGCACCAGATTCGGATCGAAGACCTTTCCCTGCGCCACCGGCGAAAGACGCAGGGACAACAGTGTGCCCGCCCCCACGAGTCCCGCGGTCATGGCCGCGCGCCTGGATAGATCCACGGACGGCGCGGCTTCCCCGCGCAACGGATTTTGCACGGTGAATGTTATGGCGTCCCAGTTGCACTTGGCCGTGCAGTTCAGGCAGAGGAAGCATTCGGAAGGACGCCATTCGCCCGGCTTGTCCGGCGTTCCCGCGCCCTGACAGTTCACCCGGCACAAGCCGCACTCGGTGCAGGTCTCGCCGCAGGTTCTCATCCGCAGCCACGGACGCCACGCGGCAAGCCCCAGCAGTGCGCCCAGGGGGCAGAGATAGCGGCACCAGAACCGTTTGCGGTAGAAATTCAGACCAACCGTGATCAGGAAAACCGCTGAAATTAACACGCCGCCGTAGAAACTCTGGCGATTGGCGACGAACACGTGATCCCGAAAGAACCGGTACGCCGGCTCCGTTGCCATCGTGGCGTGGACGGGCCCGATATGGGGATCGCTCTGGTAAATCGCCGTGGAGCCATCCTCAACGGCAACGCGAATAGCCGGTCCAAACACGGTAAACGTGGTCCGATAAAGGAGCGAGAACGGGTCCAGCAATCCAATCCAGTTCGCGCCGAACGCGGCGCCGACAAGCATGCCGATCAGGATGTAGTACTTCCACCGGTTCCAGGGCGACCACTTCTCGCGTTGCACGAGGTCGAACGTGGAATCTTTGCGCAGCGCGCTGACGGTGGCATGAATTGAACCCAGTGGACAAATCCACCCGCAAAAGAACCGGCCGAACACGACCGTTAGCGCCATCGTGATTAGTCCGAGCAGCAGCAGCGCGGTGAACGCCCGCGAAGCGATGATGGTGGTCAGCATCACGAGCGGATCGAACAGGAAGAAGATCTCCGCGGTTTTGCTGGTTTCCTCGACAGAGCCTCGCGCGGCAACCACAACGGTCCACAGAAACACCGCAAAACAACCCCCCTGGACGCTCCGGCGCAACCACCGAAGCACAAGCATTTTTTGCCGGGACGTCACGCGACCGCGATCTCCTTCGGTATGAGCGAGCGGTAATCCAGGGTGCCCAATCCGGCGGCATCGCCCGCGGCGACGGTCGCGATATCTTTGGGATCGTGGCCGAGCAGCTCTGCGCCGAAAGCGTCCAGCGCCACGATGTCCGTGCTCGCGACCACCGTATCCTTGCGCTGCACGTCCGCCAGATCGCCGCCCGTCGGCCCGTGGGCGGTGAGAATCCGCACGGCGTCCAGCACGCAGAGTTTGGGGCTCATGAACCGGGTGATATCGCACAAGCAGGTCGGAATGTCTTGATGGAAAACGTTTCGCTTGTCGACAACGCCCATGTAATTTTTCATGGCCAGCGTCACCGTCGATATGCTGTGGTGTTTCGCGATCGGCACATTAATGACCAGGTCGGACTCCACAATCTCCGGGCAAACCTGCCACTTATCCAGTCGCGAGCCGCCAATGACGTATTCGCGGAAACGGCTCGGATCGAGATACATCACCTCGGCGCCCGCCGCTTTGGCTGCCGCCTCGATGCCGCTGCGGGGATATGTCTTGCTTGCTTCGTTACACGTGAAATCGCCGACCCGCACTGTCTTGGCACCTGCGTCGAAGCAGAGTCGAATCAGCGTGGCGACCACGTCGGGGTTTGTGTTGGCTGCCTGCTCCGGCGTGCGGTCCCAGGCCATGTTGGGCTTGATCCAGACGGAGTTCCCCGAACTCACGAAGCGGCCCATGCCGCCCAAGGCCTCGATGGCCTGTTCGGTCAGCTTCACCGCCATGGGGCCGACGTCCGCTTCCGCGACCGGGGCGCCGTTCCACCGCGCGATGCTCATCGTCGCGGACGCGGCCTCCTGTGCGATCGCCGTTCCCGCAACCGGCGCGGCCGCCGCTGCCGTTCCCGCGAACGCCGCCTGCTTCAAGAAACTCCGACGAGACTGGTTCCGCATGATTCCTTGCCTCCCGTTCCAATGCCCCTTGGTTGAATTCTGTAGGTAGCGGTCTGCCTAGGACACAGCTAGCCTTCTGCAAAGAAGCATAGAACGTGCCATGGAAGCGCTGGTGACGTTCTTTTGCAACGTACTGGGGTTAAAGGGGATGGGGAAGAGTGACCACCATGCCGGAAATAGACCCAGCAAATGGTGCGCAAAAGTGCGCAGTGCACAAGTGCATTTGCTGAATCGTACTTCGCAAGACACAAAAAACCGGCCAGTGGGCTCCCACTGGCCGATGGGTACGACGAAATCTACCTGAGTCTCTACCGCCGCGGCGTGAAATCGACGACGAGCGCCTCCTCGAGATAGGGGCCCACAAACTCGACGAACTTCTTGTGCTCGGGGTGGGGGAGGTAGATATCCCGGCCTTCCGGGTCCGCGAAGGTCACGATGAAGACATTGGTGAACCCTTTGCTCAGGTTCTCCGTGCTCTCGTCCGTGCCCGCTTCGATGT
>JAHDWY010000895.1 GCA_023384315.1 Candidatus Hydrogenedentota bacterium
CATCTTCGGGCGTGGCAATTCGCAGCGTGTAACGTGTTTCGGGCGTGATTGGGTGTACAAATCGATACGGTGCCTGGCTTGTCGCGTGCTGGATGGCACCGTTAGCGGACAGTTCCACGGTCATGGGCAAACCTGGGCTTCCGGTTTCGAGGTTGAAAAAGACGCGATCGCACTGCGCGTCCAGCCAAGGGGAGCCCGAGGTCGACCAGACCAGAGTGCATATGTAAGGCGCTTTACCCCCGGGAATGGGCAATTCACGGGGTTCGTTCTGCGAGAGTTCGGCGTAGCGCGCGATCAACGGCCAGTCCCGCACCGGCTCCATTCCGACCATGCTGATCCAAACGACGAGCGCAAGGGTCGTGGCGAGCAGCGAGTGCGCTAGCCACGCGACTACCACCCGGCCGTAATTTCCATCCGGGAGAAATAGTGCAAGCACGAACGCGCTCGCGGCCGCCGGCCCGGCAATCGCATAGGGTTGATACTTCAACGGTGTCCAGAGCAGCAGGTACGTGCACGATGCGACAAGAAGTCCCGCGCCGGACGCGTCCACGAGATTGAGTCCTCGAATCCTTGCGATCCGAAAGATGGCAAACAACAGGAAGGGACCGCCCACCGCGAGCGAGACTCCCACGGCCGCACGGGGCATATACAGGCTCTGGCCGAGTGCTTCGTAAAGGCTTGCAGGCATTTCCGCGACCGCCGTTTCCGAAGGGAATCGGACCAGCGCGACGTAGAGGGCCGCGGCAAAAGAGGCGACTGCTGCGATTCCACCCAGCAAGGGCCTGAGCCAGAGCATAACGGACGACGGAGCGGCCTCACTTGGTCGAAGGTCTGCCGGAGTATGCCGTTGATTCAACTGGGCGTGGCACTGCCAACAGCGATCAAATTCCTCACTATTCTGAGCGCCGCAGTTCCTGCAGACCCTTCCCGTGCTGAGATTGATTCCGCTGTCGCTGTCCCCGAGGTGAAGTTTGTCCCGAGGCGTATCGGCGGGACCAATCCGAAGGCGCTCGATGGCCCGGCCCGCAATGGAATGATCGGGATCGAGCCGAACTACCTCTTCCCATGCTTCGGCGGCCTTCTCGTAGTCGCCCATGACCTCCCGCACTTTGGCGAGTTGTTCCCAAACGGGAAGCTCCAAGGGCCACTGGCCGAGGATGCCTTCCAATTCGTCGACCGCCTCCTGGTAACGCCCTAAACGATAGAGCGTTGCGGCCAGATACCGGAGCACGTTCAGTTTCCGGGTCCAGTCTTTCTTAAGGATGAGGAGATGCCGGAGGGCTTCGTTATACTCCCACGCCATGTACAGCTTCTTCGCGAGGCGCCAACGGTAATCGTAGGCCTCGGGATGCTCGACGACGTAGTCCGCCAACTCCTTCAGATCGTTCATCTCATTTACAAACCTGGTTCACGCCCGATTCCGGGCGGACTTGCTTGCCGCGGCGGTGGGGTCATCGTTTCTTGGCCTTCTTTCGGGCCGCCTCGTGAACCCGGTTGGCGCGCGCGTGAAGTACC
>JAHDWY010000075.1:0-1164 GCA_023384315.1 Candidatus Hydrogenedentota bacterium
TGCCATCGTGGCCGTATTGCCGCAACTGGTTTTCTCCGGTGGGCTTGGGCCTGATTTCTATGCGGGGATGTCCGAGCCCTTGAAATGGGTGGCGGATGCGCTGCCCGCGCGATGGGGTCTGGAGATGTTAACGACCGCGTTTTACCACCACCCCGACCGTACTGCGCTGACTTGGTTGGAGACCTTCGTTCCTGAAACGCTTGGATTCCACTTTGGTTCGGGCGTATATTATCGAGGTATCGGATTGCTCTTGCTGCAGGCGGTCTGTTGGCTGGCACTTTGTTCCGTGCTCCTCAGACGCCGCAATGCCACGGGATAACGGGATCAATGGCTCCCGAACCACAGGATTCGTCCACAGAAAACGCTCCGGCCGTATCCGCTACCGCGGTGCCGTTGCGCTACGAGATCGTGCGGAGCCTCGGCGCCGGCGGAATGGGCGAAGTGTACCTGGCGAAGGACACGGAACTTCCGCGCCAGGTCGCTATCAAAACCATCCGTAAAGACCTCGCCGATCAGCCCGAAATCCGGAAACGTATCGAGCGCGAGTGCAGGCTCCACGCCCAGATCGGGTCTCATCCCAACATCGTCATGCTGCACGATCGCGTCGAACACGGCGGCAGCATTTGTCTCGTGATGGAATATGTGGAGGGGCAGACCCTTCAGTACGTGCTGGAACATGGGACCGAGCACGGCAAGCCCCTCGAGTGGTCTGAAAGCATCCGAATCGCGAGGCAATGCCTCGACGCCTTGGGCCGCATCCACACGCACGGCATTGTCCATCGGGATGTGAAACCCGCGAATATCCTGCTCGGACCGAGTGACAACGGCGCCTACACGGCGAAGCTGATGGACTTCGGCATTGCCCGCATGACCACCGAAACCGACGGCGTCACGATACTTACGCAAGAGGGAACCGGTGGCCCTGGGACGCCAGTGTACATGGCACCAGAGCAGATCGATTCCAAGAAGTACGGCGACGTTTCCCCGGCTACCGACGTATACGCCATGGGAATCGTGCTCTATCAAATGCTTTCCGGAAAGCCACCATTCACGGGCAGTCTGACGGAGGTGTTTAACGGACATCTGAATCAATCGCCCCCTCCAATCGCCCTTGCCGATGGCGAGGCGGGCATGTTGGATCAGGTAATCGGAAAGGCACTCGCC
>JAHDWY010000075.1:1174-10982 GCA_023384315.1 Candidatus Hydrogenedentota bacterium
GAACACGCAAGCGTTTCGCGATGATCTCGATTCCCTCGAACCGGTCCAGATTCTCCAACGCCCGGTTACCGCCACCGTGCCAGTCACCTCCCATCCGGCGGTCGACAAAACGGTGGTCGCTTCCGATCCCCATCTCAAGGATTCGGCGTCCGGGGGGACCCTTCTGGACGGGACCGGCGGTACGCATCGCGGTCGCCGATCGACTTCGGCGTTACCCCGTGTGGCGGCGGTCGCCGTCTTGGTGGTACTGGGCGCGGCAGGCACGTTCGGGGCAATCCGGTATGTCGGAGGCCAAACGCCGGAGGACGAACCTTCGGCGGAGTACAAAGAAGCGGCCAACGCGGATGAATCGGTAACTGAACCGGGTGCTGTCAATGCCGCAAACGAAGCGGCGGTGCTCCCGCTCTCCGACGACGCCCGGCCCTTGCCCGGTCCCGATTTCTCATCAAGCGCCGACGATGCTCCATCGACTGAGTTCTCCGGTTCCGCGATGGACACCCTCCGGAAGCGGCGCGATGCTGCGGCGAGCACGCCGCCCACCGCGCCTGAGCCGGACCCGGCGCCGGTTACGCCGGTAAGCACGCCGCCCGCGCAGACGCCTGCGCCACGCGTGGACCCACCGGCACCAAGCGCGCAGGAACCGAAACCGGCACAATCGCCCGCGCCATCGCCGCCTCCCGCCACGAAAGATCCCGCGACAACAGCGGCGAGTGGACAAGACACGCCAAAGGCCGATACGAATGACGACCCCTTTGCGGGTTTTGAAGTTCACAGGCAACCCGTGAAGAAGCTGGACTAAACACCGATAACCGAAATAATACGAGGTAGATGGAGGGTAAGCGGATGCGCAAAAAGGGGCTGGTGAAGGCGGTTGCGTTTGCGTGCATATCGGCAATGGTCGTTGCGGGCTGTGCGACGGCGGGTCAGTCCGCGGGAGCAGGCGCGGGCGGCGGCGCATTGTTGGGCGGCATCATCGGGCACCAGTCCGGTCACGCGCTCGAAGGCGCCCTGATCGGGGCCGCGGTGGGCGCGCTTGCAGGCTACGGATTCCACAAGGTCAAGGTGAAGCGCGAGGAGGCCCGGCAGACCCGCTCTGCGGAGCAGACGATTCAGGAGAAGAACTACGAGCCCGAACAGGGTCTCAAGTTGGATGTGGAAGATCACCAGGTAACCCCTGGAACCGTCGCGCCCGGCGATACGGTGAAAGCCAAGCTCGTCTATTCGACCCTCGGCACGGGAACCGGCGCCGAGGTCAAAGAGGTGCGCGAACTGCGTGTGGAGGATTCCAAGAAGGAATTGGATAAGGCGACCGAAACCCGGACCGACGGCACCTGGGAAAGCACCGTGGATATTACGATCCCCGACTCCGCCAAGGCAGGTCAATATACGCTGGCCCAGAGTGTCCAGATCGGCGATGAAGCGCCCCAGGAGAAGGTCTCCACTTTCACCGTCGAAACCAAGACGGCAGGAGTGCCGCGCGAACCCCGGGTCCACCATATCGTCATGGCCATGGGCGACTAAGCAAGGGTTAACTCAAGAGCCGTCAGATTGATTTCCGCAGCCGGTGGATTCCAGGGGAGTCCATCGGCTTTGCAATGTTCATCGACCCGTACTGCCTCGCTCAACGAGCACGGCATTCCCGAAACCTTCGACGGACCCGAATCGAAACGGATTCTAGTAACGCACACTCCACAAACCTCGCCGGTCGGCGTCCGAGCGAATACGGGGTGCGTCGATCAACGTCTCGTAGCGAGCTATTTGGCCCCTGCGTTCGCGGGGCTGACGGAGTGGGGAGCGAGGCAGGCGGTTGAATATGCGGGGGGGCTTTGCTATATCGTATTCATCAGTGAATACAAGGCCCTCCATGGGCCGGATGTACCGGAGTAGCAGCCAGCCAAGACGTGCGAACGATCGCAGCCGCCAACTTGGGTCCCCATTTCAGCGTCCCATCCTCCCAACGCCATCGGAACGAGGGGAAGGGTCTGCTCGACTTGGTGAGGTTGAAATCGGCCCACGGGGTCGTGGAGATGAGAATGCACATCAATGCGTTAACCCGGTTCGCCGTATCCTTTGTCACCTCGACGCTGATCTGCGTCGCGGCTCTGGGACAAGGCACCGCGCCGCCAGTGCTTGCCGACTTGGACGGCACCATCGTCTTCTCCAGCGACCGGTCTGGGCCGTGGCGGTTGTGGCTGATCGAGGCGAACGGCGACGACTTGCGGCAACTGACGGAAGGCGAGGACGACGCCCACGACGTGGACCCTGCGTTCAGTCCGGACGGCGCCACCGTATTGTTCAGTTCGACCCGGGGCGGCGCGGTCGGCGTGTGGACCATGCCGTCGGAGGGCGGCGAGATGACGCGCATCTGCGACGGCGATCAGGCGTCGTGGTCGCCGGACGGTAAATCGATCGCGCTGCGTCGCGACGACGCGATCCTCATCCGCGACCTCGATACCGGTGAGGAACGAACGCTCAGTCCCGCTGATTGGCCGACCTGCTCGGGGCCGGTGTGGAGTCCGGATGGGAAGACCATCGCGTTCGCCGCGCGTTGGGACGCGGGCAACGGTATCTATCTGGTGCCTGCCGCAGGCGGTGAACCGCAGAAAGTCTACGACAAGAAGGGCGCCTGCGAGCCCTGCTTTACGCCCGATGGCCAACTCATCGTTTACGAAACGGAGACGAACATCTGTTCCGTCAATCCTGATGGCACGAAGAACAAGATGATCACTTTCCAGGCGGGCGTCCAGCGTTACGGACGCGTGAGTCCGTCGGGCGAGTACATCGTTTATTGCCAGGGCATCTCTGAGCGTGGGCCTTGGGAATTGTACGTGGTCCGCACGAGCGGCGGCTATCCGGTGCGCCTGACGGAAGGCGGATCGGACATGAACCCGGATTGGAAGCAGTAGCCCGTGAACAAGTACTTGCAAGAATTACGCGTAGTGTGCTTCGGACTCGCCTTGGTTTGCGGATCGGCCACCGCCCGGGACGTGAACGAGACCATCGCGGAAACCGGCGCGATCTTTACTTACATGCTAGACACGGGTTCGGGAAACCCGGAGCGACTCCCGTCAGCGGAACTGTCAACGAAAGAGGGTTGGCAGATTGTGGAGGCGGATGTCGCCGATCATGCCTTTTCCGGCGACGCGGTGCTGTTGAACGATGCACTTGCGCTGGTCCTGCGACAAGCGAGCGGCTCCGCAGAGTTGTATTCGCAGGTTGACGGTGTCTTCACGTTTCGGGCAAGCATCGGACCGCAGTCCGGCGGTAGCGACGTGGCGATACAAATGCAAGAGGCTGTGATCGAAGAGAATACCCCCGGGACGGTTGCGGTCCGCGCCACGTACCAGGTCGGAGGTGGCGAGCCCCAAACGCTGCAGTATCGAGTGGTCACCGGCCAGATCTTTGTGGAAGTCACCGACACGGCCGGCCTCGGCAGTGTTGCAGTTCGACTCGATTCCCGCTACCTCGTCGTGCCGGATTTCTTCGCGAACGATCTCGTGTACGACGCCACGGATTTCGTATCCGATCGCGCGGGCCTGCCCGCAGAAAATTTCGTCATACATCTGGTGGAGGGAGGCGACGCGCTGGTCACCTGCGTCTGGAAGGACCGGGAGCAAAGCGCGACGGCGATTGTAGACCGTTCGGTGCCCTCAATTCTGGGAACAGATATCGACATCGCGAATGACGGACTCGTGTGGGTGAGTCTGCTTGAGCGTCCCGACGTTTGGCATGAAGCAGACCTATCCGCAAAAGACGGCGACACTGCAATCGATTGGACGCCTCCCTTCCCTGCCCGTTGGCGAGCCGACTTTTTGTCTGGGTCTGAATCGGCGGAGTCCTGGAACTTCGAGGACGAACCGAATCCCGCGTACGAGTCGCCCTTCCACGGGTCCATGGCGTACCCCTGTTGGTTTGACTCATCGCGGGCATTCATTCAAGCGCCGGGCTCTTCGGATCTCCCTGCGCAAAAGGCGGTCATTTATCCCATCGACCGTACGCAAGGAACCCCTCTGAACGTGTTCTGCCTAGTCGACATCATGCGCGCCACACTTGGTTTTGGAGCCTGCCAATACGTGCTTGACCTGGAAGGGCTTGACGCGCAGAGCAGCCCAACGCCTGCCCTCGTCATGGAATGGGTGGAAAAACAATTCAAAGCAGGCCGCGCCGAGCGCTCGCGGGACACCATTGTGGAACGGCTGAACGCCATGACCGATCACGTAACCCATGCAGACCAGCGGATTAAGGCATACGGTGCATTCGGCAGGGAACTTATCGGGCTTCTCGGGGATAATAAGGAATTAGCGACGGGTATAGGTGTCGCGGAAGCAGCTCGGAAGATGGGCGTCATCGCTTCGGAATTGGAGCAATCCATCGGGGTTTACGAGGCAATGGAGGACCCGGTCGTTGCGACCCGGGAAGCGAGCGCGGGTGTCGTCGCCGCCATCGGCCAGACGGACGGATTGGATCGGTGCGAGCGGATCGCGCAGGAACTGCATGCGATCGGCGAAGCACAGGATCGGATTCTTTCGGAAGCACGAATGGCAGCGCGGCGGATCGCGCAATTGGCAGCAGACATTAAGAACGGGGGCGCCGGCGGTGGGCCGGTTGCCGCGATCCGGGAGCAGGCGAGTGCGCTGCTTCGTGCCGCGAGTTGAGCCGCATTTCCAGGCAGGCATGTGGAGTCTACTCAACTCGCTTCACTGACGAGCCGGCATATCGCAACGGTCCAATTCCCCGCCATTCGACTGGGTGAGGTTTGGGTAATCACGGGAGTAATCGCATGAGTTTGAGCAGGATCCACGCCCGAAGTGTGCTTTTTTGTCTTGTCATCGGGGTAGGGGCGGTGCAGTCCAACGGGGTCACCCTTCATGATACGGGCCAGAAATCCTTCAAGCCGCTGACCCCGATCGCCATGTCGTCCCCTTCCATGTGGGAACGTATCCCGGCTGGGCAAACCGACCACACCTTCGAGGGGGACGCGGTGATACTCAGCGATACCATTGCACTCGTCGTGCGCCCCGAAGCAACAGGCGCGGACGTTCACTACAAAGGGAAAGCGGGCTGGCATCAATACGCGTCGCTGGTCGCCGTGGGCGAACAGGCGGCGCGGAGCGTCACGGACATCAAGATCGTGTCCAACAACGCGGACGCCGTGACTATCGCGGTAACCTACAAGACATTGAGTTCGGGCGACGTCACGGTGCAGTTCCGCATCAACGACGACGCGGATGAAATCGTCACGCTTCCCGGTGCTGGTGCAAAGCGGCTCGCAATGGAAGCACCGACCCGGTTTGCGGTCCTCCCCACATCCTCAGGCGAAGGCCTTCTCGTAGACGCAACGGCTGTATCCGGCGCGGAACATGTATCTGCCGGTGAGACCGCGGTTCTCCATATGCTTGGACATGGCGACGCGATCGTCATGAGCCACTGGACCAGCGACGACAACTCGGTATCGATGAACGTGAGCGGCATGGATTCCGGGCGTCAGATTGTTTCTTCCGAAGTTCCCCTGGCGGGAGGCGCGGTGACCACGACGGTATTTGCGCTTCAGAGCGCCTGGGGTGAACGTCCAACCGATGACGGGGCCGGCGGAGTGCGAATCGGTTGGCGCTGGCCCTCTCCCGCTCCGTGGATGGACGAGGCCGACTCCGCCGGTGGGCGTTTGGCCCAGTTCGAGGCGGGCGCCGAACTTGCCGCGGGCGGCGGTGCTGTGCCTTTTGCCACGGCGTTTGACACTGGCACTGCTTCCGATACCGCGTTGTCGAACGAAGCCATGGCAGGTTACCGCCGTTGGGACAAGATTCCCGAGGAGGACACCTCGCACGGATTTCTTGGGGATGCCGTGGTCATGAACGACAAGGTCGCCCTTGTCGTGCGCCAGACGGGGACAGTCATGGAACTGTATGCGCGCCGGGGCAACTCGTTTTCCCAACAAGCGCTGCTCTCTCCCCAGGGCGGCAGCGGTATCGTCCGTTTGACGGACGTCAAGCTGGTGAATAACGCCCAGGATAGCGTCGTACTCGATGCAGTCTATCTGACCGAGAACGGGGACAACGTCGGCATCCGATCTGAGATTACGATGGGGCAGGTTTCGGTCAAGACCGAAGCCCTTGAGCGCACGAAGCAGCTTCGAGTCGAGGCGCCCTGCCGGTTCGCGATTCTTCCGGACTTCTTTGCGGACGATATCGTGATCGACGCACGTGACATCGGCAGCGATACGGCGGCTCTGCCGAGCGAGAATTTTCTTCTCCATATGGTTGACGGTGGCAATGCCATCGTTCTCACCGTATGGGAAAACCGTGAACAGGAAGTGAACGTCAACCTCTCCGGCGCGGTTTCGCAGCGCACCATTGACTCGAGCGAGATCACCTACGGCGCAGACGGCGCCGCCTGGGTCGCCGTCCTCTATGACAACGGGATCTGGCACGAGCGCGAGGTTGGTTTGCAGGACAAAGACAAGGTTATTCCCTTGAATTGGCAAGTCCCCTTCCCCGCGCTTTGGCGCGTGGATTGGCGTCGCTCCGACGAGATGACGGACAGTTGGGAAATGCTCAGTGAAGTGGCCGAGGGCAAGTTCAAGAAGCACGGGCTATTTGAGGAAAGCGAAGACTCCTGGACGATTCAGGACTGGTGGGGCAGCGGCGAGCGTACGCGGATCTCGTCAGGGCTTGGCCGGTTCACATACCCGTGTTGGGTCGATCTCAACGGGCGCGGGTACCTTCAGCCCTTGAAGGAAGCCATCGAATTCCAGGGTCCCGCGATCATCTATCCCATCAATCGTCTGGCGGCCACCCCCCTTGACAAGCACACACTGGTTGACGTGGTGCGAGGTTCTCTCGGGGTCGGCCCGTGCGAATACATACTCGACGTGGAAGGGCAAGAGGAAGTTGCCGCCGGTTGGCCTACCTGCACCGTCCAGGATGTGCTTGACGAGATCTACGAGAAGAATCAGCAGGCACAAGAACGCGCGGAGATCGAGCAGGCCCTGAAAAATGTCGTCGACTTCATTGCGGTGATTCGGAAGCGCATCGATGAGTATGAAGCCTTCGGCAAGGACATGGAGACCTATCTGACGCAGGCGAAATCGGAAAATCCGGCCCATACGGCCTTCCTGGATCGGATGATTGTGGTAACGAAGCAGATTGAAGAGGACATTGCAGCGCGACGCGAAGCCATCAAGTCGGTGGAGTTTGCCCAGCAACTCGTCGATCAGTTTCGCGCGGAGGTGTTGCCGAACACCAGCGCCGACGCCTTCGCCGCCTGTCAGAAGTATACGGCCCAGTGGGTCGACATCGGCGGCAACCAGGATGAACTCGTGGCGGAATGCCGGATGATCGTGAAGGTGCTGCGCCAACGCGCGGGCATGGCCCTCGCCCAGGACGCCAGTCTCGAACCGATCGCGGAGGAGATCCGGAATCGCACGCAGGAAGTCTTGCGGCAGCCGGTGAACTACGAAGCCGCGCGGCACTAGGGGCGGGGTAAGGTTACGATGATGAAAGCGTATATCTTGCCCGCCGTCGCCGGCGCACTTCTTATGGTCTGCTCTTGCGGTAGACCCGCGGATACCCCGGCCCAGACCGTGGACCCTGCATCGGCGGCTGCGCCTCGCGCTTCAACGACTGAACCTGTCGTTACGAAGACCGGCGTTACGATGGTCCGCATACCGGCGGGTTCGTTTCAGATGGGCAGCGGAGATGGCGCAGACGATGAGGAGCCCGTACACGACGTGCAAGTTGACGGGTTTCTAATGGATGTCCATGAGGTGACGCAGGCCCACTTCGAGTCGCTCATGGGAATGAATCCGGCCAAGTTCAAGAACCCGGAGCATCCCGTCGAACAACTCGGCTGGTACAGCGCGATCAAATACTGCAACATGCGGTCCCTTCGCGAAGGCCTCGAACCTTGCTACGACCTCGACACGGCGGAATGCAACTTTGAAGCCAACGGCTATCGCCTTCCCACAGAAGCGGAGTGGGAGTATGCCTGCCGTGCGGGGTCAACAAGCCCCTTTTCCTTCGGCGACGACGAACGGCAGTTGGGCGCCCATGCCTGGTACGAGGCGAACGCGAGCGGCCAGACGCAGCCGGTAAAGCAGAAGACGCCGAATCCGTGGGGCTTGTACGATATGCACGGCAACGTGTGGGAATGGTGCCAGGATCTCTATAGCGACGGCTTCTATGGCGCTACGGCGGTGGAGAACCCGTGCAACACGTCGGACGGAGAGCAGCGCGTCTTGCGGGGCGGCGGTTGGGAGAGCCCTCCCGAATTCTGCCGTTCATCCGCACGGTACAGCGAAGACCCGGGCCTGGCCGATGTTTGCTTCGGGTACGAAGCCTACGGGTTTCGATGTGTCCGTCGTGACACGAAGGAATCGATCGCAGAAGAGGCGTAGTGCTCTTCCGCGCGTCCAGGGGTTGATCGCGCGGTTCGCTTGGCGGAAGATCTCCGCTGGCGTTTCCCGCCGAGTTCTGAATTGGGGTAAAACGTGCTTTTTCATACTTGGACCTTTGCGCTGTTCTTCGCAGTGGTGTACCCCGTCCACCTGGTGCTTCGGCGCACGCGTTTTCAAAGCCACTGGTTGCTGGCGGCATCGTACGTATTCTACGGCGCGTGGAATCCGCTCTACCTGTTGCTAATCGTCTACTCGACGCTTCTCGACTATGTCGTCGTGCTGATGATGGCTCGAAGCCGGTGGCGTAAGACCTGGCTAGCCGTCAGTGTCGTGAACAACCTCGGCCTCCTTGGGTTTTTCAAGTACGCCGTGTTCGTTACAGACAATCTCAATGCACTTATGACCGCCGCGGGATGGACCTACCAACTCCCCGCGCCCGGCGTGCTGCTGCCGGTCGGCATCTCCTTCTACACCTTCCAGTCCATGAGCTATACCATCGACTTCTATCGCGGACACATCGAAAAGGAGCCAAATCTGATCCGGTTCGCCGCGTTCGTGGCGCTGTTTCCGCAGTTGGTGGCGGGCCCAATCGAACGCGCATCGAATCTACTGCCCCAACTGAAGCGGGTCACCCCCATCACGTCGCGTGCTGTCGCTGACGGCATGTCGCTCTTTGTGGTAGGCCTCTTCAAGAAAGTCGCCATCGCGGATTATCTCGCCCTCTACGTCGACAAGGTCTACGCCACACCCGAACAGTATTCGGCGCCGGCGCTCATGCTGGCGACG
Source organism: Candidatus Hydrogenedentota bacterium (assembly GCA_023384315.1). Classification (GTDB taxonomy): domain Bacteria; phylum Hydrogenedentota; class Hydrogenedentia; order Hydrogenedentales; family SLHB01; genus JAHDWY01. The sequence continues at coordinate 10,353 of JAHDWY010000075.1, forward strand.
TTTGCTTTTGGCTGGCAAATCTATTGCGACTTCAGCGGGTACACGGACATGGCGCGCGGCGTCGGGCGCATGATGGGCTTTCAATTCATGCTGAACTTCAACAATCCCTATCTCGCCACCGGCCTCGGTGATTTCTGGGAACGCTGGCACATCAGCCTTTCTACCTGGTTTCGCGACTATGTGTACATTCCCCTCGGCGGCAACCGGGGCGGGACGTTTCGGACGTATGCGAACATGGCTATGACCATGTTGATTTCCGGGCTCTGGCACGGCGCCGCGTGGACTTTCGTGATCTGGGGCGTCATGCACGCGGTGGGCCGCGTCACGACGCGGGAACTGGAACGCACGCGCTTCTATCGCGACCGCGTACCGAAGTTTGCCAAGCAAATGCTCATCTTCGTTTTTGTGACGCTCACCTGGGTCTTCTTCCGCGCGCAAGACCTGCCGCAGGCATGGACGATTCTTTCGCGAATGGTCACGGGCGGTTGGGCAAACCCGGAATTTCCGCTGCTGGCCTTGTTTCTTGTTTTGGTGCTCTGGAGCTATCAGTTTATGTATGTGTCCCGCGCCCAGCACGTCCTCGGCTGGGCCCCCTGACGGATCGCCGGCGTGGTGTTCGTGCTGGTGGCC
>JAHDWY010000076.1:0-6650 GCA_023384315.1 Candidatus Hydrogenedentota bacterium
CATCTTCACCCAAGCATGTAACTCAACCGTAGCCGGACGCACGCGCGATGACTTGGTGCAACTCCCGAAAACCATCATCCCCTCTCACACACGCGAAGGCGGGGGCAGGCGAGGACCCATCTTTACCAACGTATCCGGTAGCGTCCCGCGCCGCGCTTGCCCATCGTAAACGCAATGCGCCCATCCCGCACATCGTAGGGCACGCTCCCAATTTCCTCCTGCGTCCCCGCCGCGAGGGCCGTCACCCGCACGCCTTCCGCCGACGCAGGCGCGCCCGGCATCAATCGTGCCAGATCGATTGCGACCGTAAACGCCTTCTCCCGCGGATACGGGAACACGACCAACTCGCGGTCGCCCTTGTTCACTTTGACCGATCCCTCCGTAGCGATTGCGCCAAAATCAACCCACGTGTCCGGCGGGTTCATGTGGGCGTCGAAATCCGCTTTCGCAACCTCGGACGCGTCCACCTGGGCATCGATAGCGCCAAGCCGCACGTTTGTAATTTCACCGCCGTTACGCTCCACGAGCAGCTTCCCAATCAGAATCCGGTTGCCGCTCGTAGCGATTCCCTTCAACGGCACCCGCTCGCCTTCCTTGTGCAAGCCGATGGTGATGTTGTACTCCGCGATGGGCTCCGCAGGGATAACTGCTTCGTAAGGTCCATCGACCACCGTTTCTCCCGCGTTCCATTCGGTCGTCGCCTTGGGTAGCGCGTGATCCCCTTGAAAGGCAATCGAATCGGCCGTGGCAATCAGCGGCGTTGTAAAATGAACGAAGCAGACGTAGTCCTTGTCCAACCTGTCGTTCACATTCCACGCGTAGCGCAGCCGAATCCGATTCCCGCCGAGCCACTCGAACGACTCAAGCCGCGGCTCGATATCTTTCTCCCGGTTCAGGTAGGGCATGTGGAACGACGTCCGCGCATCGCAGAACACGAACTCCGGACACTCCGCGTAGTCGGCATACGACCCGTCACGTAGCGCTGTTTCCACGACCGTATCCGGTCCCAAGGCCAGCACACCCCATTGCGGCAGCACGCGCCCTTCGATTTCCCACGGCGCTTTGTCCCAGTTCACCCAAACCGTTAATCCCGAGTCGTAGGAAATCCGCTGCCGCGTGCGTTGTCCCGCGACCAATGCCACGCTCGCGGGCGCCAGTTGCCCGTCCACTTCATACAGGATGGTCGTCGGTTTCGCCATATTTGCGAGCCGCTGAATCGGATGCATCATGTGATGCTCTTTCGCCACCCACTGCACGTTGTCCGTCTGCGCCGCGCCGATGAATCCCGCGTGCCCGTACGCGATTTCCTGCGCGCGGTACTTGTCGATTTGTTGCACCGTTCCCGTGTCGAATCCCCACTGATGGTCGTATCCCCGCCGGAACCAGCGCTCGTAATAGCCCATGCCGTGGTTCACCATCTGCGGATGCAGCTTGAGCAGGTCGAAATCGAGGAACGCCGCATGGTCCTCGCCGCCGGAAACCTGCGCCTCCGTGCCGTCCACGAGCCCCGCCCAATAAAAATGGTTATTCCCTTCGCCGAAGAGCGGCCCGCCATGCGTGTCGCGTTCGTACTGGAACAGCTCCTTCTCCTTTTCGATCTTGATCGACATCATCGCCGCCATGGGTTCCGCCGAGTCGTGATCGAGTTGATGCCAGGGATGCACGCAGGTATGCACGTCGAGATAGGCCGCATTGGTGCCATACCGCTCATGGATGATTGGCGAGTTCTGCTTTGCGAATCCGAGTTCCCGCGTGCACTTGATGCCGAAGGCCTGCACGCCGGTTCCCGCGTTGTACCAACCCAGCGACGGCGACCCATCCGCCAGCAGCGGACGCGCCGTTGGATCGTACGAAGGCGCGTCGGGGTACATGTCGATATAGTTTTCGTGCAACGACCACACATATCCGCACTCGTTCGCAGCCTTCCCGAATTCAATCATCCCTTCATCGCCCCCGAACTGCGGGTTCGCCGGAAGATGGTCCGGCAGTTTCACGTCGTACCCGAAGTGCTGCCACACGTGCGAAATGATCGCGAGATGATCGACGCCGTTGTCCTTGAGGTCGAGCAGATTCTCCGCGTCGCCCACGTACGTCCCATCGTGGTGTTGCCAGATGTCCAGCATGATCCGCGGACCCAGCAGATCGAGATACGACGACGCGGGGTGGGGGAGGTTCGGTAACACTTCATTGACGTTCGGCGACACGGCGATGTAGCCAAACTCCTTCAATGGATTCCGCGTGCCGTCGGTCTTCGGCTCGTAGGTTGCTTCCCCCTGTGGACACGCCGATCCGTGCGACTGCGTCCAATCGAGGTATCGGGAAACAAAGGCGAACTGCGCGGGAAGAAACTGCACCGAACCGTTGAGATAGGGAACTTGAATGACTTTGCGAAATGGCGTATCCCCCGCGTGGCCCAACGACAGCCCGCTCAGGACCGGTTGCGAGCATTCCGCCGCGACCGTCAATGCCTTCCCCTGAATCCCAAAACGCCACGTCACGTCGACCGTCGCGCCGTCGAATGGGTACTCCCAGTTAACAGTCAAAACATTGTCTTTGCCGAGTTCGACCGTTCGCGCCGTCCCGCCTCGAAGCGGGACGAATTCCTCTCGATCGCGCACCTGCCGCACGGCCGAAACGCCACCCCCCGCCGCGGGACGAAAAACGACCTGGCCGCTCGCGGAATCGATAAAATCGTCCAGCGTTCCGGAATCAGGCCGGTAGGTATAGACGACTTCACCGTCTTCACCCTCGTACCAAAACCTGTAGGCGAAGCCATCCTGTTCAACCCGGTTCGTGTACCTGACGAGATTCGACGGGATCACGCCGTCCGAAGGATTATTTGACAGTGCGACGAGACTCGCGTTCGCGGTTGCTTGAAGCGCGGGCAGATGCATCATGTCCCGCGCATACGACGGCGTATCGTCCTCGGAACCCACGATGATGGCGGCCTCGCTGAAGTGCGAGTGATCCCAGCCAGGATTGTTTTCCGGTCCCGGTTCCACTTGCAGCCGGATCCATACGTTCTTTCCGGCATACGCAGACAGGTCGAACTCATAATCTTTCCACTTACCCAGCGCGTAGTGTTCGCGAAGCAGTTCGTGCTCGGCATCGACCTCGATTACGTAGGCGCTGAACGTCACGCCGTCGCTCCTGTCCGGCTCCATCGATTCCGGCCGCATGGCGATGCCAAACCGCAGCGTGATGGGTTTGCCTTCCGGCAGGCGCATGGGAAAGTCGGCCCATGTCCTCCCCGGTGGGATCCGCCAAGGCGAGTGGATCAGCAGGGCCTCGCGACCCAGCATCCGTTCCCCGGGCGAATAGGTTACACCCGTAGCAGGATCGAAATGCCCGGTCCATCCGGGCGGCATGTGCTTAACGTCGCCGTCATACGACTGATACCCGACCTGGTAGTAAACGAGATCGTTGAGCGGCGTCTTGCCGTCCGGCATCAACTCCAGATTCTCCAAAGCCGACACGACTGGACAGGCGATGACCAAGACGGCAATACACCACGATGCAGTTCTCATCACGTTCCTTTCAGCACCACGTAATCTCCGCTCCCAGTGTCTATCCACTTCCAAGAAGCAAAAGTATTGTTCCCTCCCCGTGGACGGGGAGGGCCAGGGAGGGGGTCTTCGTCAATGCGCAGTCGAGTCAGCGTCGGGAGGATTATCACCCGTCGCTGCTCTCCGCCATGCGCTTCCCGAGTTCCACCATGGCCGCGTCTTCATACAGGAACCACACCATGTGGTCTTGTACGAACGTGGCGTGCAACCCCGTACCGTCCCCGTTCGTCCACCGGTAGTAACCAAACGGGACGGTCTTCATGGTGTTCATCAGCTCGACGGGATCGGCGGAATCGGGGTAGTACTTCATCTTCTCTTCCTCCGCGATAAACTCGAGGGCGACCAGATTCGGCGCCGAGAGCGTCATCATGAGTCCAAGCCCCTCGCCGCCCGTGCCCTCGAAAATCATCTCTCCTTCGGACCCCACGATATCCTCCACGGCCGCCTTGGACATGCCGCGCGATATCCGGGCGCATTCCTCTTGCGTCACCGTTTTAATTCCGCGGCTGACCAAAATGATCCCCGCCGTTGCGCTGCCAAGGACTACGAGGCCAATCACAGCAACCCCGATCAAAACCAGTGCTTTGCGGGAGCTCTGTGCTCGCCGTGGAGCGACGTTTGCGAGCTTCGCCTGAATGTTCGGCGCCTTGCCCGGCACGACGAATTGGTGCCCGCATACGCAGGTCTTGGTTTGTCCGGCAAAAACGTCCGAGAGGTGTAACTGTTTTCCACAGTTATCGCAGGTGATTTCGGCCATAATTCCCCCTTCCCCTCAACGCTAACCCCCCGTGTAACGTTAACTAAGGTATACCACATTCGGACATTCCGCATGCAAGCGCTGAGCACGCGGCGACACGCGTTTGGTCCGTGCTTGTTCCGAGAGCCCCGATCGCGATACTGTATTGGCTTTCCTTGGGAATCCACACGTAACCTGCGATCTACTATTCCTATGAGTTCCGCTTCACCCCAGGCTATTCTCAGTGTCCAGAACGTTGTTCGCAGTTTCGGCGCGCAACCTGTTATCCGCGACATCTCCTTGACCATCCATGAGGGTGACCGCATCGGCCTGATCGGGCGGAATGGCTCCGGCAAATCGACGCTGCTCAAAATCATGGCGGGACTGGACGAACCGGACGCGGGGATCGTCACGCGAATGCAGGGGCTCCGCGTCCACCTGCTGGATCAACAGTGCGCCCTCGATCGCAGCCTCACGGTGGGGCAGGTGCTGGACGGCGCCGCGACGGACGTGCGCAGTCTCATCGACACCTTTCACAAGCGCATGGAAGAACTCGCCGCGACCTCGGCCGGAACCGCAGCCCACGATAAACTCGCGGACGAAGTGGCCTTTCTCCAGCACGAGATGGAGATCGCCGACGCCTGGAATCTCGATGAAGACATCAAGCGCGTGACCGTCGCGCTCGATTTGCCCGACCACGGCCGCAAACTTTCGACCTTGTCGGGCGGCGAATTGCGCCGCGTCGATCTCGCCGCCAATCTGGTGCGGCACCCGGACGTGTTGTTTCTCGACGAGCCCACCAACCACATCGACGTGCCCAGCGTGCGCTGGATCGAAGACTTCCTCGCCCGGTACCAGGGAAGCTGCGTGCTCGTTACCCACGACCGGTATTTCCTCGATCGCGTTGTCAACCGGATCGTCGAACTCGAGCACGGCGCTCTCTACTGCTACCAGGGAAACTACGAGCGTTTTCTCGAACTCAAGACCATCCGGGAAGAAAACGAGGCGCGGTCGGAGTCAAACCGGCAATCCACCCTGCGCCGCGAACTCGCCTGGCTTCGGCGGGGGCCCAAAGCCCGAAGCACCAAGCAGAAAGCCCGCATCGACCGCTTCTACACCTTGGAAGAGCAAGGCCCGCCCGAGCAGCACCGCATGTTCTCCTTCGAGATCCCCCAGCCGGAACGCCTCGGCAAGCAAATCCTCGAGGCCCAAAAGATCTGGAAGAAGATCGACGGCAAACCGCTCTTCCACGATCTCTCACTCATCATGCAGAAGGACATGCGCGTCGGAATCCTCGGTCCCAACGGCAGCGGCAAAACGACGCTGCTGCGCGTGCTCATGGGGGAAGAGCCCCCGGACCGCGGACGCATTATTATCGGCGACAATACGGAATTCCTCTACGTCGACCAGTCCCACGAGGAGATCGACCCCGAGGCCAGCATCCTCAAGCACGTGTCCAACGGCGTGAAGGAAATGGACGTCAATGGCCGCCGCGTGCACATCCCTGCCTACCTCGAGAGTTTTCTCTTTGACCGCGCCGCCATCATGGCCCCCATGAAGCACCTCTCCGGCGGCGAACGAAACCGGCTCGACCTCGCCAAGAAGCTCCTCCGCGGCGGCAACTTCCTCGTCTTCGACGAACCCACCAACGACCTCGACCTCTCGACGCTACGAGTCTTGGAAGAGTCCATCCTCTCCTTCGACGGCTGCGCCCTCATCGTCAGCCACGACCGCTACTTCCTCAACCGCATCTGCACCCACCTCTTCGTCTTCGAAGGGAACGGCGAAGTCATCTTCATCACCGGCAACTACGACGACTACTTGGTCTATAAGGAGAGCCGCACGCCTGTCCCCAAGTCCAAATCCCAAGAAAATGCCCCACCGCCCCGCCCCGCCCAGAGTGTCTCCGGGGCTCCCCGAAAGCGCTCGTGGAAAGAGAAGAAAGAACTGGAAGGCATTGAGAGCGCCATTCATGCGGCGGAAGCTGAGGTCGTCCGGCTGGAAGAGATCGTGAACGACCCCGGACTCTACCAGCGGGACTACCAGGCGGCGCAGGAAGCCATCGGAAAACTGGAACGTGCGCGAGCCACCGTGGAGCAGCTCTACGGCCGATGGGAGCACCTGGAATCGCTCGATTAGAAGGAAAGTACTTCGAGCAAGTTGAACTATTGTACGGTAAATAAGATATCACTTGAGATTAGTTAAATATCAATCATGACATATATAAAACCCATATTGAGTAAACAATGTGGTGTATAACGTTGACTTTTGACCCATTTTTACATTCTAAGTTCCTTAAATTCAATATGTTATAGTATATTTATACACGAGCGCATGATGCGGATGGC
>JAHDWY010000076.1:6660-10941 GCA_023384315.1 Candidatus Hydrogenedentota bacterium
ACCCCACCAGTTGAACGTGTCCGGGGTTCCGGCCTTTGGTACAGGCACACGGGGTTACCGGACAAAACAGGAAACGGGGAAGAAGATGACACACCATGCCGCGATTCTACGGTTCGCAGTCCTCACCGTCGCCGGGTTCGCCCTGGCGGCAACTGGCGCGAACGCGACCATGCTCGAGTTTCAACTCGTCGATAACCTGGGAGGTTCCCAGAATTCACCGAGCTGGGGGATGGAAGTCAACGGCGGATACAGCAGCTATTCGCGCCACGGCTCCTACGGCTCCAACGATTTCTTCAGCTTTCAAAACGGCTCCGGTTCCAGCACCGTGACCATGGTCGTCGATACCGAGACTGGCTGCGTCACCGTTTCCGGCCAGATGCGCCACGGCAGCACGAGCTGGTACGGCACCCAGTACAGCGGCGAAGTCTGGAACTACGAAGCAACCCTTTGCCTCCTCGGCGACTGGAATCCCCAGGAACTCGAGCAGTGCCTGATGAACGATCCCAACAGCGTCGGCGACTTGAACTTCTCCATGGAGTCGAGTTCGTTCCAGCTTGCCAGCGGCTACAACCGTCACAGCGGCTACGAAGGTCCCAAGAGTTGGAACTCCAACTCCAGCACCTACGGCAGCGGCCACCACATGAGCTGGAATGGCGGGGGCGGCCGTCAGAATCGATACTCGTTCCAGGGTTGGTTCTCGCCCTTCGGCTACAACGGACCCAAGATGTTCCACGACTTCGGCTGCGATTACACGCCGCCCCAATGCCCGCCGCCCAGTACGGTCGTCCCTGAGCCGGCCTCGCTTTCCCTCATGGGAATCGGCATCGCCGTCCTCGCAAGCCGCCGGATGCGCAAACGCGCCAAATAACTGCGTTCAGGCACGCCAACTGCGTTCTGATAAGTAGACCTCCTTAGTTAGCCCGCCTCATGGCGGGCTAACGCATTTCCGGCCGGCCTTCCCAGCCGAACAATCCCCAGTCGCACCGCCCAGCCTGCCATATCAGCGTTTTCTCCTTGCTTGTCCCTGCAGGTCCGCGAGCAGGTGTCCACCCACGCGGATTCAACTGCACTGTCGCGGGCGTGGACTTGCGAGTTGCACAACGTTGTTGGAAAGTTTCACGGTTTCCCCATTGGCGGCGGCGGCGCCCGTTCCGCTACAATACCCGGCTGGTGCGAGACGGCTGCGTCCGCGCCGTCGCATAAGGTCATCTCTCCTGGAGTACGTTCATACCCATGCCGCGCAAGAAGAGTGCAATTCAGGACGCCATTGTCATCAAGGGCGCCCGCGAACATAACCTGCAGACCCTGAATCTGAGCATTCCCCGGAACAAGCTGGTGGTCATCACCGGCCTGAGCGGTTCGGGGAAGTCGAGCCTCGCCTTCGACACCATCTACGCTGAGGGTCAGCGCCGCTACGTCGAAAGCCTCTCCGCCTACGCGCGGCAGTTCCTGGAGCAGATGGAAAAGCCCGACGTGGACTACATCGAAGGGCTGAGCCCCGCGATCTCCATCGAGCAGAAGACGACCCACCGCAATCCTCGGTCGACGGTCGGCACGGTTACCGAGGTCTACGACTACCTCCGGCTCCTCTTCGCGCGCGTCGGCAAGCCGCATTGTTACAACTGCGGCAAACCTATTGAGGCCCAGACGCCCCAGCAGATCGTCGACGGCATCCAGGCGCTTCCCTCCGATACGAAGGTGCAACTCCTCGCGCCCATCATCCGTCAGCGGAAAGGCACCTACCAGAAAGTCTTCGAAGACGTGAAGCGGCAAGGCTTCACCCGCGTGCGCGTGAACGGCGAGTTTCGGACCGTTGACGAGAAGATCGAACTCGAACGCTACGTCAAACACGACATCGACGTGGTCGTCGATCGCCTCGTGGTCAAGGAAGGCATCGGGCGCCGTCTGACGGACAGCGTGGAGACGGCATTGAAACTCGCCGGCGGCGTCATCCGCATCTGGCAGGAGTCGCCGGATAAAAAGGTCCGCGAGACGCTCCAGAGCGAGCATTTCGCCTGTGTCGACTGCGGGATCAGCTTCGAAGAACTCGCCCCGCGCATGTTCTCCTTCAACAACCCCCACGGAGCCTGTCCCCAATGCACGGGACTCGGCACGACCATCGAAGTCGATCCCGAACTCGTCGTGCCGGACGAAGACCTCTCCATCGACGACGGCGCGATTCGGCCCTGGTCCATCCGCCGCGTGCTCGACGCCATGTACCGGCGCGCATTGAAATGTGTGACGAAGCACTACAAGCAGGACATCTACACCCCGTGGCGCAAACTGCCCGACGATTTCAAAGACATCGTCCTCTATGGGTCCCGCGGCGAACCCGTCGATTTTTCCTACTCCAACAGCCGCAAGACCGTCGAGATGTGGCGTCCCTTCGAAGGCGTCATCCCCAACCTCGAACGGCGGTACAAGGAAACCGAAAGCCCCAAGGCCCGCGAGATGATCGGCCAGTTTATGTCGACCAAACCTTGTCCCGTGTGCAAGGGTGCCCGGCTCCGGCCGGAGTCGGTGGCGGTGACCATCGACGGCCATTCCATCCTCGAAGTCACCGCCATGTCCATCGGCGAAGCCTTGAGTTATTTCAACGGCCTCAAGCTCTCCAAGACCGAACGCATGATTGCGGAACGCATCCTTAAGGAGATCCGCGAGCGGCTCGGATTCCTCGTCAACGTCGGCCTCGACTACCTCTCCCTCGAACGCAACGCGGGGACCCTCTCCGGCGGCGAGTCCCAACGCATTCGTCTCGCCACGCAGATCGGCGCGGGGCTCATGGGCGTTCTCTACGTCCTCGACGAACCCAGCATCGGCCTCCACCAGCGGGACAACCAGAAACTCATCGCGACCCTCACGCGCCTGCGCGACCTTGGCAACACGGTGATCGTCGTGGAGCATGACGAGGAGACGATCCGTACCGCGGACTACGTGCTTGACCTCGGTCCCGGTGCGGGTGTCCACGGCGGCAATGTGGTCGCGCAGGGCACGCCGAGCCAGATCATGCGTTCGACGGACTCCTGGACCGGCAAGTTTCTGAAGGGCACCTTTCAGATTCACGTGCCCAAGAAGCGCCGCGAATCCAACGGCAAGTCGCTCAAGATCGTCGGCGCGCAACACAACAACCTCAAAAAAGTCGATGTGGAGATCCCATTGGGCATCTTCACCTGCATTACCGGCGTCTCCGGTTCCGGAAAGTCGAGCCTCATCAACGAAACGCTCTATCCCGCGGCGCAGCGCGCCGTCTATGAATCGGTCCGCGCCCGGCCCGGCAAACACGAACGCATCGAAGGCCTCGAACACATCGACAAGGTCATCGACATCGACCAGTCGCCCATCGGCCGCACGCCACGCTCCAATCCCGCGACCTATACGGGCTTGTTCTCACCGATCCGCGAGATCTTCAGCAAGATCCCCGAGGCCCGCGCGCGCGCCTATAAACCCGGCCGCTTCAGTTTCAATGTCAAAGGCGGACGCTGCGAGACTTGCGAGGGCGACGGCGTCATTCGCATCGAGATGCATTTTCTGCCCGACGTGTACGTGCCCTGTGAGGACTGCAAAGGACAACGCTACAACCGCGATACGCTCGAGATTCGGTACAAGGGTAAGAACATCTTCGAGGTGCTCGACATGACCGTCGAGGAAGGCTGCGACTTCTTCCGCAACATTCCCGCGGTCGCGCCAAAGCTCCACACGCTGAACGACGTGGGTCTCGGCTACATCAAACTCGGCCAGGCCGCCACCACCCTGTCCGGCGGCGAAGCGCAGCGCGTCAAGCTCGCCACTGAACTCTCAAAGCGCCAGACCGGACGCACGCTCTATATCCTCGACGAACCCACCACCGGCCTTCACGCCGTCGATGTCGACAAGCTGCTCCACGTCCTGCACCGCCTCGTTGACAGCGGCAACACGGTCCTCGTCATCGAGCATAACCTCGACGTCATCAAGACCGCCGACTGGATCATCGATCTCGGTCCCGAAGGCGGCGACGCGGGCGGGCAAATCATCGCGACCGGTACCCCGGAATCGGTGGCGCGCGTCAAGTCCTCCTACACGGGTCAGCACCTGAAGCAGACCCTCCTTTCGTGATAGCTGGGCACCTCGCCTGGACGTGTAATTAGGGTAATTTCTGCTTAAACGGAAGCTGTTCCAGTCTCATTTGTTGGCAGGGCTGACAAACAAGGTGTCGAGTGCGGTTGCATGTTGCGCTACATTGTCTGGTTTCCCGTTTTTGAACTGAGTTCAGAATAGTTCAGTTTATTCGGCTACTCCTCACCT
>JAHDWY010000896.1 GCA_023384315.1 Candidatus Hydrogenedentota bacterium
TGGTGAAGCGCATCTGGACACCGAGCTGGGTGTTGTTCAGCGGCGGCTGGTGTTTCCTGTTGCTGGCGTTGTTCTACGCGATCATCGACAAGTTCGATATCAAGAAGTGGAGTTTTCCCCTCGTGGTTATTGGGATGAATTCCATCGCTGCGTACTGCATCGCTCATCTCTTTGACGGCTTCATTCACGAGAATCTCAAGATCCATCTCGGGCAGGACTTCTTCAAACTCTTCGGAGCGGGATACGAAGCGTTCTTCCACGGCGCGACGGTGTTGCTGGGGTTCTGGCTCATTCTATTCTGGATGTATCGCCGGCGGATCTTCTTGCGCATATAGCGTGACGAAGAGAACATCCCCCTAAATCCCCCTTCAAAGGGGGACTTTAAGCGGCGTTTCGTAAGATTCTTGGGTAGGGTGGCATTCGTTTCGTTCATGAAAGGTTGCGATTGTGATTCCGTTTCTCATTGCTGTTTTTACGGCGGCTGCTCTTCCGGCTGACCTTGTCGAGTTCACCGTGTACGAGGGCAATCCTGTGTTTGAAGGCGCGGGACCCGGTCATTGGGATGAACGCATCCGCGAACGGGGCTGGATCATGTACGAGGACGGCCAATACCACTTGTGGTACTCGGGCTACGCCGGGTCAGAAGACGCGACGAAGAAACTCGGTTACGCGACGTCGCCGGACGGGATCGCGTGGACGCGTTATCCGGGTAATCCCATCTACGACGCCCATTGGGTGGAGGACATGTGCGTGGTGAAGCGCGACGGCACGTACTACATGTTCGCTGAGGGCCAGGGCGATCGGCCCCACCTGCTTACCTCGACGGACCGCGTGCACTGGACTCGCGTGGGGCAACTCGACATTAGGACGACCGCCGGTGAACCCATCCCGCCGGGGCCGTACGGCACGCCGGCGGTGTTCATCGAGAACGGGACGTGGCATCTCCTGTACGAGCGGAACGACGAGGCCATTTGGCTGGCCACGTCGGATGATGCGGTGCATTGGACTCACGTCCAGGACGACCCCGTCATGCTGCCCGGTCCGGATGACTACGACTTCCGTATGATCGCGATCAATCAGGTAGTCAAACGTGTCGGCCGCTACTACGCCTACTACCACGGTCTCGTCCGAGACTCGAAACCCGAGGAGTGGACGACGTGCATCGCCGTTTCCGACGACCTGCTCCACTGGACCAAGTACGCGGGCAACCCGATTCTTCGAGACAACCAATCCAGCGCCGTCCTCGTCGAGTCGCCAGACGGCCCGCGGCTCTACACCATGCACCCCGCCGTATGCCTGCACACCAGCCGAAAGTCCCCATAAATGCGTGAATACCGGTGCCGGAACAGGGCCGCTTGGCAGCAGGGCGGTTGTGCAGTGGCGCGTGAAGGGAACGCCCGCTACCTCTGAGGATTTATTCGCTGGCGGAATATGTCGCTACGTGCTAGGCTAAGAACAGGCGCGTTGAAGGATTTGCGGCGCAACAGGGGGGGCAGGTGGCGTCG
>JAHDWY010000077.1:0-9422 GCA_023384315.1 Candidatus Hydrogenedentota bacterium
CACCGGGGATCGACAGCCTGCGCGAACGTTTGGCGCCGGCAGCGACGATGACCGCGTCGTGCCGCGTTCGAAGTTCGGGCAGGCTGATGTCACTCCCTACGCAACAATTCGTAACCGCACGCACGCCCATGGACGTAATCACTTCGACTTCGGCTCGAATCAGGTCTCGAGGCAACCGGTACTCCGGAACGCCCACGGCCAACATGCCCGCGAGGACTGGTTCCATTTCGTAGATCGTTACGGAGAAACCCAGCAATGCAAGGTCGTGCGCCGCCGCCAATCCCGCCGGACCACTGCCGATAATTCCCACACTGAAGCCATCGGCCTTGGGAATGTCCCGCCGGAGAAGAGACTGTAGAAGCGGGAGCAACTCCTCCTTGCCTTGGCACTGTCGTGCTGGATCCTGTTCCGCCGCATTCTTGAGGAAATCCAAGAGTCCACTTTTATTGTCATTACGCGATTCCGGCCCGAACTGGTCGCACACATACCGTTTCAGCGCGCGAATCGCGACGGGTTCATCGTAATCGCCGCGACGGCATGCGGTTTCGCAGGGCGCTCCGCACACCCTGCCGCAAATCGAAGCCAGCGGGTTTGGACCGCGCGCGATCAAATACGCGTATTCTTCTTTTCCCTCTGCAATCGCCCGGATATACCCCCGTGCGTCCGTGCGCACGGGACACGCGGCCTGGCACTTTATCTGGTCCTTCCAATACTGGATGTCGGGGATGTTTACCTGCACAGACATGCCAGGCTACTTCCTTTTGCGTTTCGGTTTTTGCCCCGGTTTGGTTTTCGCGGCATCAAGAAGATCTTGGAGCGTGTTCTTCTCCAATCGCTCCAGCAGACGCTCCTTGGCTCCGGCCCAGACTTCGTGCAGGGGGCAGGGGTGTTTTCCATCGCACTGCGGCAATCCCATCACACAAGCGTCAAAGGTCTCTTCCCCGTCGACGGCACGGATAACGCGGAGAAGCGAAATGTCGGAAGGTTTCTCCGCCAACACATAACCTCCACCCGGCCCCCTTGCGGCAATCAGCAGCCCCCCTTGCACCAACGACTGAAATACCTTCCGCGTGTATGGTTCAGGGATGCCGGCCTTCTCGCAAACGTCTTTTGCCTGAAATCGCCCTTTACCATCTTCCGTGGCGGCGTGCACCAATGCCCGAAAGGTGTATTCGCAGCCTTTGGAGTATAAGGTGAACACGGCGGCCGCCCCCTATTGTGGATCCATACGTCCAGTTTATTCTGGACCGCAGTATCCACTATTGGGGCGCGATTGTCAACCCCGCTTTTCGACACCCTTTCGGCAGAGCCCCGCCAACGATTGTTCGGCGAGAAAGGCTCCCGCGATAACTTGCAGGACTGGCTGGCGAGGATTTCACACAAACAACTTGCGCTACCCCATCAATCCAGTTGCTTGCATAAATGCGTGCGCGCTTTGGACTTTCCGGATCGCTTGCTTGTGCGCATGAAAAATCCGGACTAACGCGGACTTCGTCGCCCATAATCGCGCAATCACATCGAGCTTTTCGCCAGAAAACGGCGCACTACTCGGCAACACCAATCGCGAAGGCATGATTTGAAAACACACATTTGTTGACTCACCACGCGGCGATGGCCTGAAAGTACTTCAGTTTTGTTTCCAGGTCGGTGTGAATGCCGAAGCAGATGTAGTGGCAGATTGAAGATCGAAGCGCCCTGCGTGGACCTTGGGAAGTCTCAGGGTCGAAATCTCGGGACGGCGTTGCGCAGGCATTGTCCGTCTCCTTTTTCGAAGCGCGAGTAGACTGCACGCGTTTCAGCCAAGGTTACGGCCGCACCGCCATCACGGGTGGGGGTTCTAAGTCCGGGAACCAGTGAAGGTTAAAAATGGTGGAGATGAGGGGAATCGAACCCCTGACCTCTTGTCTGCCAGACAAGCGCTCTCCCAACTGAGCTACATCCCCATGGGTTCAAGAGAAACCGAAGTATATCGGACGCTGGCATCCCGATGCAACTTTTCGGTGGATGCAATTCGGTTGCGGCACGCGAAATCAAAGTGCTTCTATCCGTCTGCGGAAATCGGGTACACTCTGCCTCTTATGAATACAGCAATTCTGAAGGAAAAAGAAGACCGCCGCCTCTTACGGGGGCATCTGTGGGCGTACCGGAACGAGTTCGCGAAACTGCCACGCGTGGAAGACGGGGCCGTCGTGGACGTCGTGTCCGATCGAGGACGTTTCGTGGGCCGGGGATACTATCAAGCTTCGGGCGGGATTGCCGTCCGAATACTTACCCGCCGGGAAGGCGAACCCATCGACGGCGACCTGATCGGGCGTCGGCTCTCGAAGGCAAAGGACTATCGGGAACGGTTGTACCCCGGGGAATCGGTCTATCGATGGATTCATGGCGAGAGCGATCGGCTGCCGGGCCTGGTCATCGACCGGTATGGCCCGGTTGCCGTGGTCCAATCGTCCTGCGCGTTCTATGCCGCGCATGGCGATGCGGTGGCATCGGCACTCCTGACTCACGAGGCACTCGAGGGTGTGCAACTTAATCTTCCGGGGGGACAGCGCAATGTTGGTGAGGTCCCTGCGTCAGTTGAAGTAGATTTGAGCGGCCTTCGATTCAACGTCGACTTGTCGCACAGTCAGAAGACCGGCCTGTTCCTCGATCAACGGGAAAACGCGCAGGCGGTTCGACCCCTCGTAACGGGCGCGCGGGTATTCGACGGTCATTGTTATGCGGGACAATGGTCTTGCCACGTTGCCGCGGCGGGTGCGGTTTCGGTGCTCGGCGTGGATTCGTCGGAGTTCGCCATTGGCCAGGCTCGCGCGAACGCAGAACGGAACGGCCTTTCCGATCGTTGTGGATTTGAATGCGGGGACGTGCAGACCGTGCTGCAACGAGGCGACCGGTATGATGTGGTCTTGTTAGATCCCCCCGCGCTGGCCAAGTCGCGCGGCCAGATGAAAAAGGCGGCGGGGCTGTATCAGGCGCTGAATAGAGACGCGATGCTGGCCGTGGAACCCGGCGGCTATCTGATCACCAGTTCGTGCTCCCATTTCGTGGACGGGCCCGCGTTTCTGGAGATCGTCAAGCGCGCAGCCCGCGCGGCGCAACGCGACGCGTGGCTGGTGGAGGAACGGGGCGCCGCGCGCGATCATCCAATCCTCATGGCCATGCCGGAAACCGCATACCTCAATTGCTTGGTCCTGCGAGTCTTCTGAGCCGCACACCGTCTTTAGCTATAGGTGGGCTGTCCCGCGCCATGGTGATGTTCGGCAATCGCCGCAATTCGCTGCTGCGTAAGTTCGCGAACCGTGCCGGTGATCTTCTGAACGTCGGATGCCGAGCCGATATGACTGCTCGCGCCTGCTTCCATCGCGCGCTTGCCGATGTCGCCGGTTCCACCGTACACGACTACCGGCAGTTCCCGGAACTGACGAGTCGATTTTATAATGCGAACCACATCAGCGCCACTGATAACGTGCTGATCGGCAGAGGCAATCACGATCGAGGGCGTCGCGAGACGGAGCCAGAAGAAGCCGTCCACGGGCCCCGGCGCAAGGATTACTTCATAGCCCGCCGATTTGAGCCCCATGCGTAGATCATTCACCTTGCTCGCGTCCGGTTCCATGATTAGCACGTGATTTGGACCCGGCCGCTCGGCGCGCAACCGGGCAAGTGTCGTCGCTACGAAAAACTCGATGTCATACAAGGTCGCCTCATCAGGATCGTAGTACTCGCATCCAATCCATGCGCCGTCGGACCCTTCCGCGGACGCACAGACGATTGCCTGCAAATCCGAGATATCGGAACCATCGGGCAGCGCAAAGGACAGTGAGACCCGATCGTCTTTCGGCAGGATATGCGATACCGCAACTCGACAACCGCCCGCACTCATATCAACGAGTTCGCCGTCCATCGCCCTGCCATTGTCCAGTATGACGGTACAGGGCGCGTGCAGGTGAACGCGTTCGTGCTTGCGCACGCGGACACATGAGACGGACTCCGGCCAACGGACTCGGACAAACGAGAAATGGGAACCCGTGCCCAGGTCCTCCACGATCGAATTACAACCGCATGCATCTCCATCGGCAAGGAATCGCAGCACACATGGATCGCCAACACGGAGATTCGCGGTATTCGAGCCGTGCCGCGGTATGTCCAGCAGGAGATATGCGCCCCGCTGCCAGCCACGCATGAAGGTCCGAACCCGGCCCTCCTCTCCTTGAACTCGCAGCGAGTGCAGGACGACCGCGCGCCCTACGTGGAAAAAACTTTCAACCTCATGCTCCGCCATGACTGTCCCCTGTCGCGAACGCTCGCACGCCGAGATTATAGCAGAGTCCTCATTTCCGGTGAGTTTTACTTTTACTGCCGTCCAGGAAGGCTTGCCTGGCCGTCACGAAGCCTCTACAATCCTCGCGTGTCAAAACTCCGGAAATTGGGATGGCCCGCGGCAGCCGCGTTCGCCCTCGCCGGCGCCACCGCGTTCACGACGTGGGACGGCGCGCTACGAGCTGCGCGCCCGGACAGCGGTACAACGCGCCGGCTTGAGGCCGCCATATTTGAAGGCGGGTATGGCATAAATTGGCACCAGAAGATCGCCGCGCAATATACCCGGGCCCACGAGGACGACGGGATCGTCGTTGACCTATGGGGAGAACCGCGGTTGGCGGAAAAAGTAAAGCCGCGCATCTTGCGAGGTGACCCGCCAGGGATCGTACTGGAGAGCCGGCTGCCGTTCTGGCTCATGATCAGCACGGGAAAACTCTTGCCCTTTGATGACGAGCTGGCCAAGCCCGCCTACGGAAGTGACCGCCCGTGGCGGGAGTTATTCATTCCTGGGACCTTGGACGCGTATACCAGCGACGGAAGCGTGTACGCCATTCCCACGAGTTTCGGCGCGTGGGGATGCTGGTATGACGCGCGACAGTTCCGGGAGCACGGCTGGAGCGTCCCAAAGACATGGCCGGAGTTCGAGGCCCTTTGCGATCAAATTCAAGCCGAGGGTATCGCCCCGCTGGCGTTCCAGGGGAAGTACCCCTACTACTCCTGGTTCACCTACGTGTCGTTGCTGCAACGCTGCGGCGGCCTCTCGCTCATCAATCGTGTGAATGGGCTCGAACCGGGCGTGTTCAGCGAACCGGACGCGCTCCGGGCTGCTCGGCTCCTTCAGGAAATGGCGGCCAAGTATTTTCAGAAAGGCGCCATGGCCATGACCCATACAGAGAGCCAGCTCCAGTTCGTGAACAATAAGGCCGCCATGATCTTCTGCGGTGTCTGGCTGGAGAACGAGCAGAAGGATACGATTCCGCCCGGGTTCGAACTGCGCTGCTTCAACGTCCCCGCGGTGGAAGGCGGCAAGGGCAATCCGCAAATGTTTAATGGCCTGGGTATGGAGTTCATTTTCATGCCGGCGGAAGGGCAGCATTCGGATATCGCCGCGGACTTCACGCGCTACCTGGTGTCGCCTCTGAACGCGCCGGATATGGGTGAGAGTATCGGCGTGATCTCACCCATTCGCGGTGGCACCCCGCGGTCGGCCGTGAGTCCGGCACTGCAATCCGTGCTGGACATGATGGACGAGGCCAGTATCAACGGCGCGCCGGGGATCTTCAGTTGCCGGCTGGACACGCTCTTGCTCGAATGGCATCAGCAAGTCATGGTGCCGGCCTTGGGCGCGTTGCTGGAAGGGTCCATCACGCCCGAGGAGTTCGGGAAGCGCATGGATGACGGCATCACGCGGGTCCACGCAAATCCCGACATCATCATTCCCAACTTCACCCAGTACGACCCGGCCGCATTCGGGGAAGCTACATGAAACGTACCCGCGAGCAGACCATTTTCATCGTCCTATTTCTCGCGCCTGCATTTCTATTGTTCACGGGTTTCGTCGCGATTCCCGGCGTCCGCGCGCTTCTCTACAGCCTCCAGAAATGGGACGGCCTTTCCACGCCCGAATGGGTTGGGCTCGCGAACTTTCGCGAACTTTTCACGGACGACGGCGTGTTTCTGTTGGCGCTCGAGCACAACGCGTTTCTCACGCTCGTCGCGGGCTCGATGGTCTTGTCGCTGTCACTGTTCTTCGCCGCGGTGCTTCACCGGCGCGTGCGCGGCGCGACGGTCTTCCGGGTGGCGTTCTTCTTTCCCAACGTCATCGCGTCGGTGGCCATCGCGCTGCTGTGGGTGCTGCTCTATAGCACGACCGATTTTGGCGTGGTGAATGGGGCCCTTCGATGGATGGAAACCACGCTCGGTTGGCCGGACATCGACCTCCCCTTCCCCTTCACGGGCAAGCAATACCTCATCTATTCCATCGTGCCTATGCTGGTCTGGACGATGACCGGCTTCTATATGGTCCTCTTCCTCGCCGCCATGGAGGGCATCCCGGAAACCTTCTACGAAGTCGCGGAACTGGAAGGCGCGTCGCCGCTGAGCCAATTCTGGCATGTGACGCTGCCGCTGATCCGCGAAGTGCTCGTGGTCGGCATTGTGTTCCTCGCCATCACGAGCCTGAAACTCTTCGAGCCGGTCTGGATCATGGACAACGAATGGCCGTCGCGGGACACGCACGTCATGGCGACGCTGCTCTACCAGAAGGTCTTCAGCGAGTACAACGTAGGCTACGGTTCCGCGGTCGCGGTGCTGCTTTTCGTCCTCGTATTCTTCGCCACGCTCGTCACCCTACGGCTCTCCCGCCGGGAGGCCTTGGAATACTGATGGGCGCGCTTATCAAGAATGTGCTGTTGTACACGGTGCTCCTGATCTGGCTGGTGGCCGTTGTCGCGCCGCTGCTTTGGGTCGTGGCGAGTTCGTTCCGAAGTTCGCGGGAATTCGTGGAGGACCCCTTCGGCTTGCCGTGGCTCATCACCGGTTCGCCCTATGCCGACAATCCCGATGTCGAGACGCCGGTCGAGGCGGTGGCGTCGAACTATCAGAAGGCTTGGGTGAAATCGAAATTCAGCCGCTACTTCTTCAATAGCGTGCTGGTCACCACGCTCTCGCTGCTCGGCATACTCACCTTCTCGTCGATGGCGGCCTACGTGCTCGCGAAGTTCGTGTTCCCCGGGAGCCGGTTGCTTTTTCTCTATTTTGTAAGCGGCCTGATGATCCCCGCGCAGCTCGTGTTGATACCGCTCTTCTTCCAGTTCACGACCCTCTCGCGCTGGGGCACCGCGATCCTCTCCCCCATCGGCTACGAGGTACACCTCCACGATACCTTCACCGGACTCATCACGATCTATATCGCCCTGAGCTTGCCCTTCACGATTCTGGTGTTGACCGGGTTCTTCAAATCCCTGCCGGGGACCCTTCGCGAGGCCGGCATCATCGACGGTTGCACGGAGTACGGCGTGTTCCGCCACGTCATGCTCCCCCTCGCCAAGCCGGGGATCGTTACCGCCGCCATCTTCAACTTCCTCGGCATCTGGAACGAGTACCTCTTCGCCCTCGTCTTCGTCAGTTCCGACGCCCACAAGACCCTCCCCCTCGGCCTCGCCGCCGTCAGCATGCAGGCCCAATACAAGACCGACTTCGGCCTCATGTTCGCGGGATTGGTCATCGTGCTGTTGCCGACCTTGCTCGTCTACATCCTCCTGCAACGGCAACTGACGCGGGGGATCACCGTGGGCGCATTGAAGGGGTAGCCACCCGGACCGCCAGGCACCAGCCTGGCAAGTTTCGAAGCCAATGCCGACGTGCATACGTCGAGAGAACGCCCAGCTAGGAAGGCCCCCTACAGCTTGAAACCGGTATATCGAAATGCAGAACATCCTCACGTTTCCCCAGCTTCGTGTATAATGCTATCGCGGGTTCGTCGCCGTGATCCGCCTGCACGAAGATAACGTGCGCACCCCTGGCTTTGGCAATTGTCCTGAGTGCTTCTATCAAAGCCGTCGCAATCCCTTCGCACCGATGCCCTCTCGCGACGGCGAGATCGTATATGTAGAACTCACTACGTTCCTGCTCGAACTTCTGAAGTTCGTATGCAGCGAGACCGCCAACGACTTGATTCTCCTTCAATGCGGCGAGCGCCACAAATGTTTCGCTCGCGAGCAAACGGCAGAGGTAATTCCTTCCTGGGCGATTGGCGCTGTAGGTTTCGACCTCATCGAAGGCTTCGCCAAAGATCGTCAACAAGTCTTCCATCAAATCCACGTCATCGGCTGTAATCTGACGGATGCTGATATTCACACGCGTGGTCTCCATGCTGGTCAGGTTTTACGAGGTCCTCGACGCAAACAAGAAGAAGGCGGGTTCGAAAACCCGCCCCCTGATTGGAATCCTTAATCTGCTTCCCGGTTTATTGGTCCGGCGGGCCTCCAGCGCGGTTGACTGTGCCGGTGACGGTACGGCCGAGGTCGGGTTTATCGGTGATGATGCCGTCGACGCCCCATTCGACGAAGCGGGTCATGGTCTCGAGATCGTTGACGGTGTAGACCGCCACCGTCTTATCCGCGTCCTGGAACGCTTCGAGGCGGCCAATGGAAAGCGCGTCAGCATTCATGTTGAAGCCGTCGAAGTCGAAGAAATAGCCGATCCGCAGGTACTGTTCCCACTTCGCCGTCTCGCCTTCCTTGAACCCGCCCAGGTATTCCACGCGAATTTCCGGCGCCTCGTGCTTCACGATGGCGCAGATGATCGGCGAGAAGGACTGAATCACCACGTGGCGGTGCATCTTGCGCCAGCGCACTTCTTCGATGACCTTGCGCGTCAGCGTGAGGTTATAGGACTCGGCCTGTTCGATCATGTCGATCATGTGGTTCTTGAATTGACGACTCGCATCCTTGTCGCCCTCGGCCTCCATGAGGATTTCCTGGAGCAATGCCGTGTCGTCGGAGCTGTCCTTGATCTCGATGTAGACGCCGATGTTCCACTTGGCAAAGTCGAGGGCCTGCCCAAGCGTGGGGACCCGTTCGCCCGCGAACTCCGGGGCGAACCAGGAGCCCGCGTCGAGCTGCTTGATGTCGTACAGCGTCAGGTCGCGCACGTAACCGGTGCCGTTCGTGGTGCGGTCGACCGTGTCGTCGTGCATACACACCACCTCGCCGTCCCGGGTCAGGGTGCAGTCCAGCTCAAACCAGTCCGCACTCATCTCCTTGGCGAGTTTGAACGCGGCAAGCGTGTTCTCCGGCGCGTAGGCGCTCGCACCACGGTGGGCAATCACGTCGATGGCGCCATGGGGGGCGCCGGCTTCGTACCGCTGACATCCTGTCATCATGAGGCATCCTAGAACGGCTAAGCAGATTCCGACTCGTTTCATGAGTATCTCCTTTTCCCGGTCCCCGTTGGAGTATACCAGATTCCGCTTGTGAGACAAGTGACCCAAGTTACTCCAATGCTGTGCTTTGTGCCGACGGCCCCAGGGGAAATCCGCGCTTGTGATTTCCTTGCCGACCGAACTTGAGGTTGCTACTATGTCCGCGCGTGGAACGAGG
>JAHDWY010000077.1:9432-10910 GCA_023384315.1 Candidatus Hydrogenedentota bacterium
GGGTCCAATTCACGGAAGGTGAGGAACGTTTAATGCTGAAACGAATCGTGGTGGTCGGTGTGAATAAGCCGCTGTACGGAGTCCTGACGAAGAAGGCCGCGGGGGACAACATGGAAGTCGTCCAGGTGGCCAAGGACGAGGCCCTGCCCGCCGGTACGGCTACCGTAGTGGGCGGCGCCGAAGACGCCGATGCGATTGGCGCGTTCGCGGATTCTCTCGGCAAGCGACAGGAAGAGCTGCTTGAACTCATCGCCCATGCCATCGACTCCCGGGAGGACCTCGCGCAGGGAACCTCGCTTCGTGTCAAGAACCACGCCACACGGTTTGCTCAGGCCCTCGGGCTGTCGGCGGCGGACCAGTTGACGCTGGAACGAGGCGCTCTTCTGCGGGATATCGGAAAGCTGAAGATTCGCAACGAGGTTCTGCTGAAATACACCCTGCTGACTCATGACGAGTGGGACACGCTCCAGCGGCATACCCACATCGGCGCGGACCTCGTCAAGCGGACGGAAGGTCTCCGGGATATCGAGGACATCGTCCGCCGCCATCACGAGTGTTTCGACGGGACCGGTTACCCGGACGGTCTCGAGGGGGACGCCATCCCTATGCTCGCTCAAGCCATGCGAATCCTCGACGTGTTCTGCGCCATGACCAGCGCCCGCCACTACCGGCAGGGGACCTTCTCCGTCGAGGAAGGGCTTGATCATGTGAAGAGCGAGTCCGGCAAGCATTTCCACCCCGAACTGGCGAAAGTCTTTCTGGACAAGAACGTCGGCGATACCGACTGAACCGCGCTCCCGCGATACGACTCACTTTCCCCGTGACGCAACCGTGCCGTTTCGGCGTGTCACCAATCCCGCCGCATAAACGTCTTTTATGTAGATGGCTTCAAACCGATGATTCTGGCGCCAGAACATCAACCGACTGATCGGTCGGCTCGTGCCGCGCCATCTCGTAGTAGTAGCGTCGGGGGATTGACGAATGCGAACGAAACGCGGATTCACGCTGGTTGAAGTGCTCGTGGTGATTGCGATCATCTCCATTTTGGCCGCCCTGCTCCTACCCGCCTTGAGCCGCGCTCGCGAATCGGCACGGCGAACATCCTGCGCCAGTAACCAGAAGCAAATGGGGCAAATTTTCCGCATGTTTGCGGATGAGCATCACGGCGAATGGGTTCCGCGCATGATCCCGTACCACCTGCCCTTCAGCCCGGTGAAACAGTGCTGGTCCAGTTTCGACGGGGCAATCCTGTATCCGGAGTACCTGACCGACTACCACATCATCATCTGCCCCTCGGACCCGGAGTACAACATGCTCTACGACTACTGGCTCATGTTTCGACCGGTTGGTCCCGGCTGGCACACGGATCCCTACGATAACCCCGTCAAGCATATGGACGTGTATCCTGCGCTTGCGGACTATTCCTATGTGTATTGGGGATTCATGATTGAGCCCCGCTACGTGAAGGAGCCCCTGGA
>JAHDWY010000897.1 GCA_023384315.1 Candidatus Hydrogenedentota bacterium
CACCGGCCCCGGAAGCCGCACCGGCCCCGGAAGCCGCACCGGCCCCGGAAGCCGCACCGGCCCCGGAAGCCGCGACGGAACAACCGGCCGCGGAGTCTACTTCATAGACGCGATTACAACAACAATCCGTAGCGGGCGGCATGACCAGGACTTGGGGTGCCGCCCGCGCTTGTTTAGGGAGGGGATGTGCGAAGTGCGCTTCCCGGTACATGAACGCGAGGACTTTCATCCATGCGGTACGGAATACGCACAATCGTTTCGATAGCCTTGTTCGCCGCTGTCGCTCGTGCCCAGGAAGCGGTCGACCAGTCGCGGCGTAACGCGATCGTGACGGCCATCGAGCGTGCGGCGCCGGCGGTCGTGTCGATCAACGTTGTACAGGTGCGAACGCAACGGCAACTGCCACCCATGTTTCGCGACTTCTGGGATTTTTTTGACGTGCCCAGCAGTCCGTACCGTGTGCAAAAGCAACGGCAGGATTCCGTAGGGAGCGGGTTCATCTTCAACAACGACGGATACATCCTCACGAATTTCCACGTGATCGAAGAGGCGGACGAGGTGGTGTCGGTCACCTTATCCGACGGCCGGGAATTGCCGGTCAAGTTCGTTGGGGCCGATGAGCGGACGGACGTCGCGGTATTGCGTGCGGACGGGACGCGCCTGCCCAGCATTCCCATGGGAGATTCGGAGGATCTCCTGACCGGCGAGTGGGTCATCGCCATTGGCAATCCTTTCGGCACCCTCATGAACGATCCGCAGCCGACGGCGAGCGTGGGGGTGGTGTCTGCGAATCATCGGCGTGTCAACCCGAGCGTCGGCGGGGGCGAACGGCTTTACCAGGGCATGATTCAAACCGATGCGGCCATCAACCCCGGCAACAGTGGCGGGCCTTTGGTCAATGCAAAAGGCGAGGCCATCGGCATCAACACAATGATCTTCAGTCAGAGCGGTGGAAGTATCGGACTGGGATTCGCCATTCCAATGAACCGTGCGCGCCGGGTTGCGGAAGAGATCATTCAGTACGGGCGACGGCGCGACCCGTGGGCGGGATTCAAGGTGGACGACTTGCAAAGCCTGCCGACGCCAATCATCCAGGAACTCGGCACGCGCGCGACAGCCGGGTGCGTCGTTCGCAACATCCTGCGCGGCGCCCCCGCATACGAGGCGGGCCTTCGCCCCGGTGATGTGATTACGTCCATCAATGGCCAACGCGTCGAGACGGCGTCGGATATCGATTTCGCCATCTGGGATCTCTTCGTAGGCGATCCCGTAGTCCTGCACGTAGACCGGCGCGGCCAGATGGCGGAAGTCCAGTTCGACATCCAGGAACTCACGCGATAGCAACGTGCCGGCTTACCCCCGGCCCGTGCGTGACAAGGCAAGAACCTCTCGCGTCTCGAATCCAAGCCACGAGAAGTAGGAAAACCGGCGCACGATCTCGTACCGGTCCTGCGGCGTCATGGCGATCCGATACCGGTCGTGGATCACCCACCATCCCTTCTCG
>JAHDWY010000078.1 GCA_023384315.1 Candidatus Hydrogenedentota bacterium
GCTTTGGTCTACAGGATGGCGTTTTGTCATTGCACGTGGTAACCCCTGAAGTGGGTGAGTATCAGGAAGAGATGCCTATTGAGTATTCAGGAGAGCAGGTGGAAATAGCTTTCAATCCAGACTTTCTCCTAGAAGTGTTACGTCGCATCGACACGGAGAAGCTCTGTCTAGTTCTGAAAGACGCGATGAGCCCAGGAATGGTAAAACCGTACGCCGACGGCCCACAAGACAACTACCTGAATGTAGTGATGCCTATCCGGATTTAACTTGATCGGCAACGCATTCTCGCAAGTGATTTTAAAGGCCTGGTCTTAATCAACTCTAGGACCGGGCCTTTATTGTTGGAATCCATCATGCCAATTCCGCGTGTTTTCTCAGAGTCCCAAGATGTAGTGGAGTCAGCTCCTTGTAGACATAAAGACGCTTGTGGAAAAGTATAGGGAAAGCGCTTGATAAGGTCATTCTTATAACAGAATATTGTCGAGATTAACCTCAAATCTAGACCAGAGTGAGTTAAGTGAAATTAATTTAAGTTGTTATATAGTAAGTATTTAGGAATAAGATCGACGATGAGTAGGGTATTTACTGGATTTTTGTATACTCGAGGATCGCGCGTAAATAGATTTTAGATTCCCTGTGGATAACTTGGGGATATTGTCAAAAACCATCCGTTCTACATCTTGTGGTTTACTTTCGCTTTTTCCCTTCTTTCTACCCCGAAGGCTATTTACTAAGGAAACCCACAGGCGCGGTTGTGCGCACGACGGGAACCTTAAACTCGACGTCCGGGATACGCTTTCTTCGAGTTGCGTAACTTGTTTAGTGTAAATATTATGTCGACATTAGGGAATCTGTGCCTCGTGTTAAGCATTGAATTGGATGCGTTTCTAAGGGAGAACTCGCATGGCGACGTGCCTTGTGACCGGCGGCGCCGGATTTATTGGGAGTAATCTGGTTAGAGCACTCCTCGACCGAGGGTATGCCGTACGTGTCCTGGACGATTTATCCACGGGACACCGGGCTAATCTGGACGGGGTTGCATCGAGAATCGACTTTCTGGAGGGCAGCATTTGCGACGCAGGGCTGGTGGCGGCCGCGATGGACGGAGTCACGTGCTGTTTTCACCAAGCGGCCGTACCTTCCGTTCCGAGGTCCATTTCCGATCCAGTTACAACCAATCGAGTCAATATAGAAGGTTCTATTCATGTTTTCTTGGCGGCGAGGAATGAGGGTGTTCGACGAGTCGTATACGCGTCATCATCTTCCGTGTACGGGAATGCGGAGACAAGCCCAGTCCACGAGAATCTCCCTACACAACCCATTTCTCCTTATGGCGTTAGTAAAGCTGCCACAGAGCACTATGCTCGCGTGTTCTCCACTCTTTTTGGAATGGATATCGTTGGCCTGCGGTACTTTAACGTATTCGGGCCGCGCCAGGATCCGGGAAGCCAGTACGCGGCGGTTATTCCGATCTTCATCAACCGGATGCTACGTGGGGAACGGCCGCCGGTGCATGGTAATGGCCGGCAATCGCGCGACTTCAGCTACATCGACAACGTGGTGGAGGCGAATATTCGCGCATGTGAAGCAAAAGGTGCCATCGCGGGGGTCTACAATGCTGCCTGTGGCGCCGAGACTTCTATTCTGGGAATTGTTGCATTATTGAATGACATCTTTGGGACAAAACTGGAACCGCTATTCGAAGCAGCGCGAAAAGGGGATATCAGCCGGTCCTGTGCGGATATCACAGGGGCTTTACAGGCCTTCGGTTATAAACCACAGGTCACTGTAGGTGAGGGACTGAAGCGGACGGTCGACTGGTACCGGAAGCGTGGGCCCAGTTCATAGCACGTGAAAGCGGGAGGTGCCTACGGAATCTCTTGCCAGCCGGCATAGAGAAAGAATAAGAGAATCCCGCCGAGAATGAGTGACGTGATGGGGCGATTCTTGAATTCCCGGCCCACCCAGTTGCTGTGCCCGTTCAAATACAGCAAGGCAAAGGCCAAGAAGGGCATGAAACAAGCGCCGATTACGGCGTAGATCTTCTGCATGGCTCCGAACCCGTAAAACAGACCAAACATCGGTATCGTTGCGAGCAAGTACAGATAGGTCCGGTAGGTGGCCGAGTTCTCCGACACCCGGACAGCCCGCTTTTCGTCGTTATCCCGCATCGTCAAGGAAACGACATCCGCGAAGATGTACGGCACGCTTTGCCAAACGCCCAGGAGGCTGCTGAATACCGCACCGTACGCCCCGGCGAGAAAGACCCACTTGGCGTAAGCGCCGATGGTGTTGCCGAGCCGGTCGGAAATGTCGATTATGAGGGTGGCGCCTTTGCCTTCTACCGTGACCTGGCTGCCGATGATAACCATGGCGATGCCAAAGAGCGCGGTCATGGTGTATCCGGCACCCAGGTCGATGCGGCAGGTTTGCGCGGCGGTTTTTCCGGTACGCCCTTCTTCGCGGATCCAGTATCCGTAGCACAGCACCGTGAGCGTACCGCCGACGCCGCCCATGAGGGCGATGGTCCACGACCGTGCCTCGGGGGACACGTCGGGGATCCGCGGGACGATTAGACCGCGAAGGACCGCGGCCCAATCGACGGGTTGCAGGACCGGGGCCGTGATGACGGTCACGAACATGAGGCCGATACAGACGCTCATCACGCGGCTGAACAAGCGGTAGCCACCGGCACGGATCAAGAGGACTCCCGCGATTCCGTGACCAATGCCGTATATGATCTTTCCGGTCGACGCATCTTCAAAGAAGGGGAGCCAGGCGTGCATCGTCGCGCCGCAGGCGCTCATCATGGCGGAGCCCACGAAAAAGCTCCAGGGAAAGAGGTACGCGAAGAAGGCGATCAGGAAGGGCACGCCCATATGCTCGGCGCAACCTTCAAGGAAGGTTTTCCCCGTGGCGAGCTGCCAGCGGCCAAGGCCTTCGGTCAACACAAACTTAAGGAAAGCGCCCACGACCACTGCCCACAAGATGGCAACACCGAGATGAGCGCCGGTGAGGCTTGCGGTCGCCAGATCGCCCGCACCGACGCCCGTAGCGGCAACGAGCAGACCGGGTAGAAGAGTGCGCAGGCACGATTGCCGTCCGTTAGCTGTCCTCGTGTTCGCAGTATCGTCGGCCAACGTACAGTCCCCGGATGAGATTCATCTACAGCGCTACAGCCCTTCCTTCGTCCAGACTTGGCGATCGATCATGGTGATGTAGTCCGACCAGTTCTGACCTTTGTCGCGCGTCTCGGCGATAAGACGGATAAACGCGTCGGTCTGGGCGTCGAGATTATCGAGATGGTAAAGGACGAGCGCTTCGAGCGTCTTGGGCACGACGGGGGAACCGTTGGTCAGTTCGCCGTGGTGGGACAACACACAGTGCAACACTTGCAGCCGTAGCGTTTCGGGAAAGCCCTGGATATTATCGATTTTTCGTTGCACCATCTCGGTGCCGATGGTGAGGTGGCCGAGCAACTTGCCGGTCGTCGTGTATTCGACGAAAAGGTCTTGGGTCATCTCTTCGATTTTGCCGATGTCATGAACGAGCACGCCGGTCAGCAACACGTCGCGATCGACCTGGGGGAACACCTGGCACGTGGCGATGGCCAGCCGCGCGATCTCGGTGCAATGCTGGACCAGGCCCCCGCGATACGCGTGGTGCCACTTCTTGCCCGCGGCGGCTGCGGCAAACTTCGTCACGAAATCCTGGTCTTCAAAGAACGCGTTGATGAGTTTACGAAGCCACTCATTTTCCACCGTGCCCATGATGGCTTGAAACTCTTTGAAGATATTGCTCGTATCTTGCGGCGTGAAGACGAGATCTTCAGGGTTATACTCGTCTTCGCGCAATGGCAACACCTGGTCCACGCGAATCTGGAGCCGGTCCTGGTAGCTGGTGACGGAACCTTTCACGTTGACCACATCGCCCAACTCGAACAGCCGCGCCACCGCGGCGGCGTTGTTCCAGAGGATGCCGCCGATTTCCCCGGTCCGATCTTTGAACACCATGCCGAGGAACTTGCCGCCCTTCTGTTGATCGCGCAAATCCTTGCGCGTCGCGACGAAATAATCGTTAACCGTATCTCCCTCCTGGAGGGTCTGCACATATTGTCGTTTCATGAAACTTCCTTTGTTGAGAGATCCGTAGAGTATCGGTCACGGACCGGATCATGCAAGCGGAGCGGAAGTGAACGATAGATGAGACGGGTCAGCCCTCGAACTCGCCGTTGTCATCTTCTTCGGGTTCGGGGTCAGCTTCTTGCGCAGATTCCGCGGGGGCTGCGCCGGCGAGGGGCTCGGAAGGGGGAGTGATTTCATCAACGACGCTGAAGAAGAACATGCGAATCTCGTTTTCCACCGGGGATCCGTCCAGGGCACCCCAGTGCGCGGCGTAGCTGCCGATTTCCAACGGGTTCATGGGACGAATCCGCACGAGCAGACCTTCGGGTGCGTCGATAGGTTCGGTGACAATCGGGATGTCCTCGCCGGGTACCCACGCGGAAACGGTGGTGCTGCCCGTGTCGTCGGCAATTGGCCGTGTCTCGATGAGATTCATTTGATAGAGTTTGCACCCGTAAACGGGCATCTTGTAGCAGAGGATCAACGGCTCGCGGTCGGTGGTTTCCACGGTCGGCCACCGGGTCGTGCCAAAGATGCTGCCAGCTTCTGCCGAGTTGTCGATGGATCGGAACTCGGCTGGCGGGATAAAGTCGGTTCGCCGGTAACGGTGCTCTTCGTATAGGTAGACGCCGCCCCCATCCGGAAGGCGCCACAACACCACAGGCGTCGCTTCGACACTACGCATCTCGTTGACGGACAGGACGAGCATGCCGGGCGTATAGCCGGTTTTCGCGAAGTACAGTTCCAAATCGCCGGGCTGGTACTTCACGCGGTACCGCCCATGAGCGTCGCTGAGCCCTTCATAGGGCATGCCACGCACCTCCACCGCAACCCCCGGCAGGGTTTCGCCAGTCACGTCGAGGACCGTGCCCTCGATGAAGCCCGTGCCACACCCCGCCAATGAGACAAGGCCTGACAAGGCGAGAAACGAGACGGCTAAGGATCGAATGTTCATGTAATGGGATTCATCCACTGCACAGAACCAAAGTTCCGCACGGTTCACGAGAGTCTTTCAAGTTCGACGTTCGTTAGTCAAGGAGCATCGGACCGCATACCGGCATCGGGCAGTGCCGTCAGGGACGCCTCGCCGGCCTGGTTTCGGTATTAACCCGGTAGATGGCGACACTATCGTTCTCGAACTCCGCGTGCAGGCCCGGGATTGACGCGAAGTAGTCTTGTGAAGCGCGAGCTTTCAGGGGAGAAACGTAGAGATACGTAGCGCTGACGTCTTCCAGGAACGCCGCGGCTTCCTCGGGTCCCATGTCACCCGCGAGCATGCCGTCTACGGTTGCAGACAACTCCTGCCGGTGTGGGGTTAAGGCCCAATGGCCGAGCAGCACGCGCGCCCCAACAAATCGGGCCAACTTCGTTCCGGTCGGATAGTCGGAGACGATCAGGTCATTCTCGTCGATACGCTCGTTCAGCCAGTCGATGGCCTCCAAGTCCTTCGTTCGGATGTAGTTTTGGGCATTTGTTGCGGCGTCTTGTCTCGCGCGAGCCACATAGATCGGTGTGCTGAATGCATTGACGACAAGAAAGGCAGTGACCCCGGCCAAGAGTGCAATACGCCGCGGGCTTCCCGGCATGGGAGGGAAGACGCGAGCGCCCAGCGCGATCATGGCGGATACGATGGGAATTCCGAGTTGCGGAGAGTATGGGATAAAGGGGAGCACTTTGTACGCGTGGAACATGAACAGGACAACCAGGAGCCAAATCACCAGCAATCGATCTCCTGTCGTGGCGAGGGGGTACGTGCGGTACCGGCAGAGGCGGTACAAACATAGAACGCCGGCCAAGCCGAAGGCGCGAAGGTGCCATACCGTCGGAATCGAGGGAGCCACACCCTGGCTCGCCCAGAATTTGAAGACGGGGTGGAATGTGAAAAGATACACGTAGTAGAGCAAAAGCGGCGCCGTTACCATCAATGGCAGGGCCCGTAGCAAACTCTTGCGGATGGACCACGACCGCGCGAGGAAGGCCTCGAGAACGATGAAGCAAGGCAGGAAGGCCCAGATGCTGATGAGGTCATACGGGCGAATCAGTCCATGGACCGCCGCAACGATCGCCGCGCTCCAGTACCATCGGGGTTTTCCGCTACGCTCTGCGAGAACCATAAGCCCTATGAAAACCAGGAACACGCCGTGGGGCAGGGAGAAATGTGGGTTCTTCATGACCTGACCGAATGCGTGTATGGGTGTGATCAGGTCCATCGCGGGGTTTTTCAAACCCAGCCGGGTGCTGATATCCACGATGCCGCGAAGGGATAAGAGGTAAAGGACCCAGCCGAAGCCGCCGCCAAACGCGCACATGAGCAGGGCGGCGATCTTCTGCAGTCGAGACTCGAGCACCAGCGACATCAGAAAAGCGAAGCCCGCGAACAACGCCAGCGCACCCACGGCACGCCACACGTCGAAGGTCGTTCGGGAACTCCACCCAAAGAGTTCCATGCACTGGCCCAGGACGAGCCACTCCACGTTCACGAAGACGGGACTGTGGTCCATATGGGTCATGTTGTTTCGGAAGATCCAGTGACCCGATGCTGCTTGATAGATGAAGGAGTAGTAGCTCGCGATGTCATCGCCCATGGCGATCTGGCCGATGAAGCGCGATCCATCCGGGGCGTGGGTGTCGGCATAGCGATAAGGGATTTCCGTAACGAGAAAGACGAGGATTGCCACCCCGGCGGCAATTCCTGCTAGCAGTACGCGATCTCGTGGTCGAGAAGGTGAGGACATGTGCTGAGTGTATGATCCTGATGGCCCATGCGAATCGACGCGTGTCGTACACGTCGCGCCAGACCTGCAATAGAGTTCCGGGGTGCCGCGTGTCTGAGTATAGAGTTCCCCTTGGGGTCTTTCAACAGGGCTTGCGAGGTTTTGCGCAGTAGCGGCGGACTTTGATGCGGCGGGCAACGAACCATTCTTAGTTGATGCGCGCAGCAGGCGACCCGTAGTATTCTCGTTGTTCGCGAGTCAGTGGGAGGTTTGTACATGGTCAGAGGCCGTCGATTCGTTTTTATGTGCGTCGTTGGGTTGGGCGGCGCGCTGGCCGGTTGTGGGCCCCAGACCGCTGCGCCTCCACCCGATGAAAGGGTGCCGTCGGAGCCCAACATCTTGTTTATCGTTGCGGACGCGCTCCGCGCCGACCGCGTTGCGGCCACCCGCAATGGCAAACCCGTAATGCCCCAAATGCAGCAACTCGCCTCGGAGTCGTGGAACTATCGACGGGCGCGCGTTCAGGCCACGTGGACGAAGCCCTCGATGGCCACCATGTTCACGTCGCTATATCCTGAGGTACACAATGTACTGTTCGGCATTCACGATACCGCTTTCGAGGGTCAACCGCCGGAAGCGGATATCTTGCCAGGGGAAATGGAAACGATGGCCGAGTACCTGAAAGCCCACGGCTACAGCTCGGCAGGCGTGCAATCCAACGCGAATATTACCGCCGTTTTTGGTTTCGATCAGGGATTCGACTCGTACGAGTTCCTCGCCTATCCCGAGTATCGCGGGAACGACATGACCGACCGGGCCATTAGGGCATTGGACGATCTACGACCGCCGTTTCTGCTTTACGCTCATTACATGGATACCCATGCCCCGTACGAGCCGGTCGAACCGTACCGCGACTCGTTCGGTGCGCCGCCGGAGATTACACCGGACGATGCGGCGCTCTTAAACGATTATCCGAATACGTACTTGGACCGGGTTCTCTTCGAGACGGGCCTCACGCAGGAACGGGAGTTCGGGAATCTATCCTCCCAGGGGGAGGCCTATATTCGACAGCGGTATGATGAAGAGGCGTTGTTTCTCGACGCCGAGGTGGCGCGATTGATCGAGTCGGTGCGAATCCGTTACCCCGATACGATCGTCATCTTTACGTCGGACCACGGCGAGGAATTGTGGGAGCATGGATCGATCGGCCACGGGAAAACCGTCTTCGAAGAACTAACCCACGTTCCGTTGATTATCAGCGTTCCCGGAGCGTCCGCACGAACAATCGAGAGCCCCGTCGAACTCGTCGACCTGCTTCCCACCTGCTCTGCATTACTTGGTCTTGCGCCGAGGGAGACGTGGCAGGGTAAGGGCATGATGCCTGACGCAGTCGATGTTGGCGAGACGAAGCCTGCGTTCAGTTCCACGCGGATGTCGATTCCGGGCTCGAACGTGGATCTGGCTGCCGTGGTTGTCGAAAACGAGAAGCTCATTGTGAACCGCAAGACGGAGAGCGCCGCCTATTTCGATCTGACGCGCGATCCCGAAGAAACCAATCCGCAGTCCGATTTCGCGGCCGGAACCGCGTTACAGGAAGTCTTGGCGGCGCACATGAAGACCATGCAGAGCCATCCGCAGTACGGAAGGCCGTCGGAAAAGACGCGTGTGGATGATGGCACACGGGAAGCCATCGAAAACATCGGGTATATACGGTAGGTTACGGGTGATCCGCGTAAAACGCGACGCTTCGATAGCGGTTGTGTTTCGTGTCGTAGAGGATGACGTCCGTCCGAACGCTCTTGGCGATTATATCCGGCGGGGCCAGAAGGAGTGCGCCGTGGTCATCGGTTGACAAGGGGCTCCACACAGTCTCGCCGTAACCGTACACATCCGGATCGACGGTGTCGGGTACAAAACAAACGCGTCCAATGTCGGCGAAGGCTTGGGGGAGACCCGCAGAGTTGTGGGCATCCACGCGTACAGTCACGGGTTCAGCGCCCGATTGCACAAAGGTCCCCAGTCGAAACCAAGCCCAGCCGCTTTGTCCGGATGGTGAGAAGGGGATGACGTTCCATTCCAGCAACCGCAGCTGCGCGCCTTCGGACGCCTCGCTCGAAGTTGCCAGGGCGAACCGTACCCGGGCCCTGCTTGCGTTGGCGGGGCCGGTTTCCTGCCAGATCCGCGCGTATGCGACATACCGGCCGGGCTCCAGTGGTGCGATTGCGGTTAACGCCGTCGTTTTTGGTTGATCCGGAGTCAGTGAGGCCGCGTAGACATACTCATCAATATCGCCCTGAAAGCTGGGATTTTCATGGCGTACAGGCCTCCAGTCGTCGGAAACGGGAGATTCCCGATTGAATTGAAGCGGAACGATCGTTTGGTGAGAGGCCAGTACGGCCATACGAATGCCATCTTCCGGACCTGTGAGGCAGCGTAGACGCACTCCCGGGGAACCTGCGCCCGTGGTACGTATGCCGCTTCCGGCGGATAGGATGGGAAAGTCGGCGCGCGAGTCGGTTGGCATCGTCTGAATGGTTTGTTGGAAGTTTTCGATCCATGCGGGTCCGGTGAGGGGCGCGGGACGTGGCGTGAAACGCAGGTAGTAGGGCGCGGTGACGTCTCCCGCGTCGGCGACTTGCAGCGCGCGCGCGCGGCGATGGGTTACGGGTTGGAGCTCGTACAGGTACAGCGTGACGCCGTCTAGTGGAAACCGGGCAATACGGATCGCGTGCAGGTCTAACCACGTACGGTAGAGCCGGGCCGTGGGAAACAGGTTGTCCGGTTCCCACCAGGATTCCACCAGCCAGATGCGTTGCGCTTCACTTGCGACGGTATCGATGCGTCGCGGCAACGCTCCAACGTGATCCCATAATTCACGAAGAGGAAAGCTATGGATCATGTCCAGCGTATCCTGTTCCGTGAAACCGACGGTGAATTGTGGAAGGTCGGGCAGATACCAGTATCGCATGGGGAGCAGGGAAAAATGACTGAAATGCGCAACGGCGTCGCCCGGTTTCCATTCCGATCGGATCAGTTTTGCGACTCCGCGGTTGTCCACTTTGTACCGGACGCCGAGGCGATGTTGTTCGGAAGGATGGAGGCGTTGTGCGTAGTAATCCGGCGCACACAGAGCGGTGAGTATCAAGGTGCCGGACAGTGCGGCGACGCGCAAGCTACGGATCGTGATGGCGGCAATTCCGGCAGCCGCAAGAATGCTCAGGAGTATGGCCGAGAGGATGAATAGACGGTGCTGGTAGTAGGAGAATTCGCGTGTCTGCCAGACAATCAAGTTGCCAACCACGGGCAGGATGGCGATAACGCAAGTCGCCATCCACTCCTGGTAGCGACCGCGAAGGGACCAGATGCCGGAAACGACGAAGATCGCCGCCATTGTCGCGAGTGTCGCGGGAATCAGTAAACCAGGGGTGTACCCTGCAAAGAAATTCTTGAAGGTGATCAAAGCAACGTCCGTGGTAAGCGGCGGGTACCAACTGACGTCGACCTCTTCGGTGATGCGATTGATCGTGAGTCCCTGGCGAATGGCGGGCCACGAAAGAACAATGACGGCCGATTGGCAGACAAACCACTTTGTATAGACAGTTAGCCGGCGTGGCGCGACAAGGACGAACGCCACGTTACTGGCGAAGATCGTCCAGACGGAGTAGAAGTGATTGTACATGGACAAGATCATGAAGAGCGTCATGGCGACCCATGCGCCCGGACGATCGCGCTGCAACGCGCGCAGGAAAAAAAACACAACGCAGATTCCGAATGCGGTAAGCGAGGAGTATGGTTTGAGTTCTTGTGCGTAATATATTTGGAAGGGTGACACGGCAATTAGCAGTGCGGCGACCAGCGCCGGCGCCGGCTTCCCAATAACTTCGCGTGCAAGCAGGTACGCAAGCGGAATTGTCGCGATGCTGAACATACATGGCAGCAAGCGTAGAACGAAATCCGCCTGTTCCGTGAGGGGGTGATAGCCGCCAAGGGTAGCTACCAGATCCCACCAAAGGCGCGTG
>JAHDWY010000079.1 GCA_023384315.1 Candidatus Hydrogenedentota bacterium
CCTCCGTGGGTCCGGGTCCCCGCTCGCAGGCACACTGGAAAGTCGCCCGCGAGCGTGGCCTGAAGATCGGCACGGAGATCCAGTTCAACAACACCTGCGAGATCGCCAGCATCCCCTATTTGCCGGTGCTCGATCTCATCGGCGAACACTGCCGCAATCTCCAGCCCTTTGAGCTAGACGCGATGCTTATCGGGTGGACCATGGGCGGATACCCGTCGCCCAACTTCCAACTGGCGGAACGCATGAGCCGGACACCACCCCTCGACATGGACGCCGCGTTGGACGATCTCGCGCAGGAGCGCTTCGGCACGGAAGGCGCCCCGCACGCGCGCAAAGCGTGGACGCTCACGAGTGAGGCGTTCCGCGAGTACCCCTTCCACATCAGCGTGGTTTACACCTGTCCAGTGCAATGGGGCGCGGCGAATCCCATGTATCCAGAGAAGACCGGCTACAGTGCGACCATGTGGGGAATCCCGTACGACGACCTGAACGGTTGGCGCGGACCGTACCCGCCGGACGTGTTTGCGGATCAGTTCGAGAAAGTCGCGAAGGGTTGGCAACCGGGAATCGAAGCCTTGCTGGAAGCCGTTCGCCTCGCGCCGCCGGATCAGCGCCACGGCGCGGAAGCGGATCTCCGCTACGCGCGCGCCGCCGCCATTCATTTCCAGGCCGTCGCCAATCAGTCGCGCTTTGTCCATGCGCGGGACCAACTGACCGACTCAACGATCGCGTTGTCCGATGCAGAACGCAAAGCACTGCTGGCGACCATTGATCAAACGCTGCGCTCCGAAATCGATCTGGCCCGCGAACTCTACACGCTCGTGCAGCAGGACTCCCGAATCGGCTTCGAGCCGTCCTGTCAGTACTTCTATCTACCCCTCGATCTCGTGGAGAAGGTGGTCAACTGCCGTTGGCTTCTCGAATATTTTGATTCTCAGAGGAAATAGTTTCAGAAAAAGTAGCCCACGAAGGATCGACTACTCCCCAAGGTGTTGCGCCAGGAACGGCAGCGTCTTCGCGTTGCTCCATTCGTGCACGCCTTCAAAGAAATCGCTATCGATGTTGTCGGATGCTCCAAGCAAGTCGTACGTGTTACGCAAGTTCGCGTAGGCCCGTTTCGTCGCGTCGATAGGGAAGATGGTGTCCTCGTCGCCGCTGATGATGAGGACCGGCCTTGGCGCAATCAGCGCGCCCACGTCGCTCATCTCGCCCCAGTTCATGATGTCGGGCACGGTGTTGCAAATGCAGTGATGGATCGAATAGATGGAGTCGCGGAAGGTGCAGAAGTAACCTGCCACAATCGCGGCGCGAACTCGATCTTCCAACGCCGCGAAGAACAGCGTCGTCGTGCCGCCGCCGGACAAGCCCGCCGCCGCGATGTGTGACGCATCGACCTCCTCGCGCGTTTCCAAAAAATCCACCAGCCGCATTCCGTCCCACACGCGCATACCGATGGGCGTCTTGCCGGTGAGGAAGCCCGCCCGGCTCAAGCGTTCGCAACTGTGCGGCTTCTCGTGGCTGGTTTCGTTCCAGCCTCGTTGAACCACCGCCAGGACCACGTACCCGTGTTCTGCGAAGTAGGGCGCGTAGTCGAGCTGATGCTCCCGGCCCTTGTCCTTTTCCGCGTCCGTGCCTTCACGAATATACGGCATGATGCCGCTGTGTCCGTGAAAGCATATGACCGCCGGTCGTTTGCCATCGACGTTCTTCGGCACGTAGTAGTAGGCCGGCGCCCAGTAGTCCCGCTCCGTGCGGACGTAGACCTTGCGTCGCGTGAACGCGTCCGTCTCCAACACGTCCATTTCATCCCAATAGACGTTGGCAGGAACCGGTTCCGGCCATTCCCCCAACAGCTCCATTAGCTTCCCGCGAAATGCCGTTCGCCACGCTTCATGTTCTTCGGCAGTTGTCGCGCTCCACGAAAGCTGCGGATGAACCGTTTCCGCTTCACGTTCCAGAAAGGTGAAGACATTGCTGTTCGGTGTCTCTTGAGCAAGACAGGGGAGGGTGAATAGAAAAAGCGCGACCGAGACCGGACAAAAGCGCATCGTCGTTATCCCCTTTGGTCTACCGCACGCGAACGGCGCAGCCCGATTCGGCGGCGTCGTAGAGGCCGTACACCGTGCGAATCACCCGCAGCGACTCGTCGGCCGTGATCGGCGGCGGTTCCAATCCCGCGCTCGCGCGAACGGCCGCCCTTACAAACGTGGTGTAGACCTCGAAGTCGCTGGGCCCGGTGAACTCCGAGGGCCCTTCATCATTACGATACAGCTTCATCGCACGCAACGCCTCGGACGTAATCGTCAACCGCCCCTTCGATCCCCAAATCTTCAGCGACGACTCGTAGCCCTTGTCGAGGTAGTAGCCGGACGTGAGCGTGCCGAAGGTGCCGTTGTCGAATTGCATGGCCATGGCGACGGAGTCTTCGATGTTGATAGGCTCCCCGCCAACATTACCCGTGAAGCCTGTGACGCGTTCAATGCTGGATCCCGTGACGTACATGGCGAGGTCGAGCCAATGGATGCCGAGCCACGTGAGGTGTCCGCCTCCCGCGCGGGACTTTTCCGCGAACCAGGACGCGTGATAGCCAGCGCTCGTCAGGCGCGTCTGATCCTCAATGAGCATCAGGTCCACGCTGTAGATATCGCCAAGTTCACCTTCGGCGATTACCCGTTTCGCCTCCTGCACCTCGGGATTCAACCGGTTGGCAAGGGCCAGCATCAGGTGGAGTCCCTTGTCATTCGCCTTCGCCGTCAGGTGCGCGAAATCTTCCGCGTTGGTGCAGGCGGGTTTCTCCGCAAACACATGGCACCCCGCGTCAAGCGCCGCATCAATGGCCGCCGGGGCGAGTTTCGCTTCCATGCTGATGAGCGCCATGCCCGGCTGCTCCTTGGCGAGGAGTTCGTCGCGATCGGCGTATACCGCCGTGAGCTTGTCGCCCAAGGCTTTGCGTGCCATCGGTTCCGCGTTGCCATCGGGATCGGCGAGCACCACGGATGACGCTTCCTCCGTCTTCGCCAGACCGTCAAAGTAAGCGCCTAAGTGCGCGCCACCGGCATGCGTGATAACGGCCACTTTGATCGCGCCTTCGGGACTCGCCTGCCCCGCGCTTCGCGGCGCAATCGCGGCGGCGAGTCCGGCCGCGCCTATCGCAGTATTCCGAAGAAAACCGCGTCGATCCGTTGGCTCGCTCATGACGTCACGCTCATACGGTTGGCTCCCAGCCGGGCTCATACTCTCGCGCCCAAAGGTCCATGGCTTCCGGGTCGTTGACAATGTGTCCATTCTCAGGGCTGCAATGCAGCGTGCGGCCCGTGCGCTGCGCAATGTTGCCAAGGTGGCAAAGCAAAGTGCCGGGATTGTGGTCTTCGATGCCGGAGTTGAGCAGCGCGGGATTTCCTTCGCGGATTGCCGTAAGGAAGTTGTCGATATGTTCGATATCGCCGCGGCTGCCCTTGTCGCTGCGAATCTCCTTGTTGTCCTTATCGTAAAAGGTGTACTCGCCTTCGCCGCCCAACACCAGCGTTCCGCCTTCGCCGTAGAAGTTGACGAACTCGTTGCCGTACTGGTTGCAGCTGTGCGCCTGCCACGTCGCCATCTTCTCGTCCTCGAATTCGAAGCACACCGAATGCGTGTCCGGTGTCTCCTGATCGTCGTCGTAGCAATAGCGTCCGCCGCAGGACGTCACCTTGATCGGATAATCGACGCCGAGACCCCAGCGGCAGATGTCGAGATAGTGGACGCCGTTGTTGCCGAGTTCGCCGTTGCCCCAATGCCAGAACCAGTGCCAGTTGTAGGGAACGCGGTTGTCCATATACGGC
This sequence comes from Candidatus Hydrogenedentota bacterium, assembly GCA_023384315.1. Classification (GTDB taxonomy): domain Bacteria; phylum Hydrogenedentota; class Hydrogenedentia; order Hydrogenedentales; family SLHB01; genus JAHDWY01. The sequence continues at coordinate 3,822 of JAHDWY010000079.1, forward strand.
CTCCGCGGCGCGGGGCCTTGCCAAAGTTCGTAGTCCAGAAACTCCGGCACGTCGACCGGCTTACCGGTGCCGATGGATCCGCGCAAGCTCGTGTAGGTTCCGCGCGTCGAGTACACGCGGCCAATCTCCCCATCGTGCAAGGCCTGGATGGCGGCGCGGATGCTGGCGCTGCTGCGGCGTTGCGTGCCGACCTGCACGACGCGGTTGTGTTTGCGCGCCGCTTCCACCATCAACTCGCCTTCGCGCGGGTTGTGGCAGCAGGGTTTCTCCACGTAGACATGTTTGCCGGCCGAGCACCCGAGAATCGTGGCGGGTCCGTGCCAATGGTTCGGCGCGGCGCAAACCAGCGCGTCGACCTCGGGATCGTCGAGAATCTGCCGGAAATCGCCAACAGGTTGCGGAGCCGCTGTAGCCACCTTCGCGACTTCCTCAGCGCCTTTCGCCGCGCGCGTGGAGTCCACGTCGCAGACATACCGCACTTCGACCCCCGGTTGTTGAGCGAAGTTGATCGCCAGCGTGCGGCCGCGGGATAGACCCATCACGCCCACCACCACGCGCTCCGGTTCGGGGTTTTCCGCCGCGCGCGCCGCCAGCGTCATCGCAACGCCCGCCGCGCCTGTTGCGGTTCGATTCAGGAACTGTCGTCTGTCGATGGGCTCATGCATGGGTATGGCTTTCATGGTTGGGCGGCCTGGCAGGCCGCGTTTCATTCACATAGCGTCGCACATCGTGCACCGGCGTTTGATCGCTCCGCCGGTCCAATGTACTTTGTGATGGAAACTGAGGTCAACCAGACGAGGACGCGGATGCGGGACTCAGACTCCGCCGAGAGGACATGCGATGATAGACGTCAAGCCGATCACGGGTGACCGGTATGAAGTTACGGTCTCACAGGGCCAAACGACGGTACACGAAGTCACCGTTGCGGCGAAGGTCCACCAGTCGTTAACACGAGGCAAAGTGTCGGCCGAAGACTTGATTAAGGCGTCATTTGAGTTCCTGCTCGAACGCGAGAGCAATACCAGCATACTGCGCAGATTCGATTTGCCGGTTATCGGACGCTACTTCCCCGAGTACGAGCGCACGATGAGGCAGAAGTTCGGTGCCTGATCATGCCACCGTGTGCGCGCCGTTGACGCAGATATTCTCGCCGGAAATGTACGACGCCTCATCGCTCGCGAGGAAACATACGGCATCCGCCACTTCCTTCGGCACGCCCCAACGCTTCATAGGAAGCTCGGCGAGATAGGCGTCTTTCTCCTCCTGCGGATCCTTCTCGTGCCGCTCGACCGGGATCCAGCCCGGGGAAATCATGTTCACTGTGATGCCCCAGGGCGCCACTTCCCGCGCAAGGCTTCGGTTGAATCCGTTCTGACCACCTTTGGCCGCCACGTACGCGGTGAAGTTCGGCACGCCGCATTGGAACACTTCCGAACCGATATTAATGATCCGGCCCCACTTGCGTTTCTTCATGCTCGGCAACGCGCGGCGGCAGAGCAGGAACGGGCTTTTGATGAAGAAATCGATCATGCTCTGGTAGAACTCCCAGTCGTATTCCTCGATAGGCCTGTGCGGCTGATCGGGCGTGGCGTTGATCACGAGGATTTCCACCGGGCCCAGTTCAGTCTCGATCTGATCGAAGAGGTCGTCGATTTCGCCTTTGTCCACGGCGCTGGCCCGCACGAGAATGCCTTCATGTCCCCGGTCGCGAAACGCCTTGAAGGTCGCCTCCGCCCGCTCTTTGTTGTTGGCGTAGTTGATAACCACCTTCGCCCCTGCCGCGCCCAGCGTCATGGCCATGGACTTCCCAAGCCCCGTAGAACTCCCCGTAATGAGCGCCACCTTGCCGTCGAGACGAAATGGTGTGTGAGGCGCATTGCCCGTCATGATGTTCTCCCCTCTATATCTCCATTCTGAAAGGAAACGCGAACGCAGCCAGACGCCCGCGGTAGGCTACACAATCAAGTCGTAAATCACGTTTCCATGCACGTCGGTGAGCCGCATGTCGCGGCCGCTGTACCGGAACGTGAGTTGCGTGTGGTCGAACCCCAGCAGGTGCAGCATCGTGGCGTGGAGATCGTGAATCTCGACCCGGTTCTCGACGGCCTTGTAGCCGTACTCGTCCGTCGCGCCGTATGCAAACCCGCGCTTCACGCCGCCGCCCGCCATCCAGATCGTAAACCCGTGCGGATTGTGATCGCGTCCGTCCCGCCCCTGTGCAAAGGGCGTACGGCCAAACTCGCCCGCCCACAGGACGAGCGTCTCGTCGAGAAGGCCCCGTGCCTTCAGGTCCATCAGCAAGCCCGCGATGGGCTGGTCCGTCGCCTTGGCGTTGAGCGAGTGATTCCTGCGCAAATCGCCGTGCGCGTCCCAGCGGTCCACGCCATCGATTCGCGGACACGTGATCTCGATGAATCGCACGCCCCGTTCGATCAATCGTCGCGCCACGAGACATTGCCGCCCGTAGATCCGCGTCGGCTCGTAGTCGGCATCCATGCCGTAGAGTTTCTTTGTGGCGTCCGTTTCCCCATCGAGACCGGTAAGTTCGGGTACAGCCGTCTGCATGCGAAAAGCCAACTCATAATTCGCGATGGCCGACTCCATGGCGTCGTGTGCGCCCGCTTGAGCCAGCGCCATGGCGTCGAGATCGTTCATCAAGGCCAACTTGTTCCGCTGCGCGCCGGGCGCGGGTTCGTAGGGATTCACGTTCGCGAGCGCCGGCTGATCCGCGCGGAAGAATGACGCCTGATACGACTGCGGCAGGAACCCCGATCCGAAGTTGTCCGCGCCACCGGATGGAATTAGCCCACTGTCCAGCACGACGAACCCGGGCAAGTTCTGGTTCTCGCTGCCGAGCCCGTAGGTGACCCACGCACCAATACTCGGCCGGCCGGAGAGACCAAGCCCGGTGTGCAGAAAATAATTCGCCTGGTTGTGCTCGTTGAATTGCGAGACCATGGAGCGAACGATGCACAGGTCGTCGATGCAACGGCCCACGTGCGGGTAGAGACCGCTCGCAGGCAACCCGCTCTCGCCATACTGGTGGAATTCCCAGGGGCTGCCCAGCGTCGCGCCGTTGTTGTCGAATTGCGTCGGCTCCATTTCCATGCCGAAGGGTTTGCCGTCTTCCTTTGTCAGGCGCGGCTTGGGTTCGAAGCTGTCCATCTGCGCGACGCCACCGTCCATATATAGAAAGATGACATTCTTCGCCTTAGGCGAGAAATGCGGCGCCAGGAGGTTCTGCCCATCGGCTGCTGTCGAGGCGCCAAAGGCCTTGTCGGCCAGCAGTGCGCTCAAGGCGACCGCGCCGAATCCGTTCGCGCACTGACGCAGCATCTCGCGCCGCGACAGCGAACACTGCCGATAGTTGTTGCAATGGGCCATACCGAAACCGTTTCCTTACCCTACAAAAACAAACTCTTTCAGCGTGAATAGCACGTGGCACACGTCCGACCACAGCGTCGGACTCTCCAGGGCATCCTCTCGCGACAATCCGTATAGCGACCGTTGCTCGTCAATGAACTGACGCAAGCGCACGCGCTCCACATCCGTTGCCGGCCGCGCAAACGCGTCCAGGTACAACGCATCGATGCGCTCGTAAATCGAACCATCCTGCGCCGCGATACGTTCTCCCCAAGCCTTCGCCTGCTGCACGACGAAGGCGTCGTTCATCAAAATCAGTGCCTGTGCGGGCACATTCGAGGTGTTGCGTTGACCAAACGTAGAATCCGGCAACGGCGTGTCGAAGGCCAGCATCATGGGCGAAAGGTAATTCCGGCGCACCTCGAGATAAATGCTGCGGCGGCAATCGCCATCCAGCGGACCCTGTTGCTTCGGCCGCCGGTGACCGCCCATGAACTCCGTCAGGTGCGTGGGCACGGACTCGCCGTACATCTGCGGGTTGAGCGTGCCCGCCACGGTCAACATGGCGTCGCGGATCGCCTCGCCTTCAAGCCGGCGCATGCGCATGCGGTGCAACCACACGTTCGCGGGGTCCTTCTCCTCGAACTCCGGATTCACGCGATCGCTCGTCATGCGATAGGTGTTCGTCATCACGAGCCGCCGGATCATGCGCTTCACCGACCAGCCGTCGTCGCGGAATTCGTTCGCGATATAATCGAGCAATTCAGGGTGGGAGGGAGGCTGACCCAACACGCCGAAATTGTCCGGCGTCGGCACGATCCCGCGGCCGAACAGGTGTTGCCAGATGCGGTTCGCCGCGACCCGCGCCGGCAACGGATTTGAGTCGTCCAATAAGCGATCCGCGAGTTCGAGGCGTCCGCTGCCCGACGAAATAGGCACCTGATCCGCGCCGCCGATCGCCACCGGAACTCTCCGGGGCACAACATCGCCCGGCATCTTGGGATTGCCCCGGATGTGCACGGGCTCGTCGATCGGCGAATTCTCCATGATCGCCAGCGCGCGCATCGGCGCAGGTGATTGCGCTGCGATTGTCGCGCAGTCATTGGAGAGTTTCGCGAGCCGCCGCGCTACCCCGGCATCGTTCGGGAGACTGCTCTCCCGAAGTCGCGCCCGCAGCAGTGCCGCATCGCCAATCGTCGCGCTTCCATCTTGCCACCGCAGTAGGGCGTCGTTCACGGCATCGTCGTCAGTTGCGGTCGCCGCCGTTCCTTCGGTGCCTTGCGGCGGCAGGTCATGGTTGGAGAACCAGATCGCATCAACCGCGATCCAACCGTCGCTCTCGTCGCGGATCTCCAGGTACGCCCTGCATCCCTTGAACTTGGCCAGCCCCTTCGTCATGGACTTCCAAACAAATTCGTCGCCCGAATCGGTCTCAATGACCGTCCCGTCGAACAACAGCGCGTTGTAGTCGCGAAGTTGATACCCTTCGACGATCAGCTTGACCTTGGTTTTTTCCCCCGCGCATCGAATGTGAATCTGGTCGTGCTCGATCGTAAAGGCTGGAGAACGCAAGACCCCTTGAAACGCGCGACCACGCAACCCACTATGCGCAAGGCCTGCCTTGACCGGACCGGAACACGGGTCCCAAGTTCCTGGACCGCTAGGCGCGCCGCCGAACGCGTGCCCGGTTGCTGTCCAGCCATTGAACGTACCCGTGTCAAAGTTCTCGTAGCACGTGCCATCGACTTTAAGTTCATTGGGTTTAGGTGCAGCAGCAGTTGCATTCCCGCCCGCTTCGTTGGCGGTAAGGACCACTTGTGCATGCCCGTCCGCCGCGAGCAGCATGGCGGGACGAATCGCGCCCGCGCCGTCAGCAAGCCGAGATTCGGGGGGGTCGTTGTCACCCTCGGATTTCGCCAACGCGGCCGTGGCGAGCAGTTCCTCGCCCTCCGCGCGCACCGCGTCGATCCGGCGCGCGGCTTCCTCGATCTTCCCATTGGGATCGAGAAAGGCGAACTGCTGTCGCGAACTCCGCAGAAAACCGGACAGACCGAAGTAGTCCTTCGCGGAAATGGCGTCAAACTTATGGTCATGGCAACGCGCGCAGGAGATCGTCATGCCGAGGAAAGTTTTCGACATGACGTCGATCTGGTTATCGATCCGATCCGCTTCGTCCTTGCGAACGTCCACCGGCGCATGGGTCGCTTGGTGCATGTACCAGAATCCGGTCGCCAGGATGGACTCATTCGTGCCGTCGGTGGGATTGACGCGCGGCGACGGCAACAGGTCCCCCGCGAGGTGCTCGCGGATGATTTGGTCGTATGGCACATCATCGTTGAATGCGCGTATCAGATAATCCCGGTACCGCCACGCGTGTTCGATGGGGTAGTCCTGTTCGTGACCGTAGGTCTCCGCATAGCGCGTAAGATCCATCCAGCGCCGCGCCCACCGTTCGCCGAAGTGCGGTGACGCCAGCAACTCGTCCACAAGCCGTTCATACGCCTCCGGCGACGCGTCCGCCACGAAGGCTTCCACCGCTTTGGCCGTTGGCGGCATCCCAATCAGGTCGAAATACAAGCGGCGGATCAACGTGCGCCGATCGGCCTGGGGTGCGGGCGTAAGCTCGTTCGCTTCAAGCTTGGCGAGGATGAACCGGTCGATGTCCGTCGTGGCCCATTCAGTATTGTTTACCGGCGGTGGCGGCGGCGCTTGAATCGGCTGCCAGGCCCAATGGCTTTGACGCCGCGCTTCGAGGTCGAAGGTCTCTTCGGACGTCTCGCCGGTTGGAACCGGTTCCTCCGGCCAAGGCGCGCCCATGGCCACCCACTGCTTCAGCGCCGCGATTTGCTCGTCCGCCAACTTCCCCGTGGGCGGCATTTGGAGGTCGACATTCCCGTATTCGATGGCTTCGATGAGACGGCTCGAATCAGGATTGCCCAGCTCCACGGCAGGACCGTTGTCGCCACCGGTGCGGATAAGTTCGATGTGGTCCAAACGCAACCCCGCTCGTTGCTTCTCCGCACCGTGGCAGGTAAAGCAGTTTTCCGCAAGGACCGGACGCACTTCGCGCTCAAAGAAGTCGAGGTCTGCGTCGGCTGCCGCATGGGCGCATAGCCCCGCTACAACCAACCAACAAAGAAGATGCGCTCGCGGCGCAGATCCTGCATGATTGCCCATAGAACTCGTATCGCCCGGCCATAATTGTTGTGGAACCGCGTTTGTCGCGGACCCGGTCCTTGCAGTGGTTTCAGGATACCGGCGCAGCAGCACACTGTCAACGTTCAGCGCGTTATCAGCCGCCGGACACCGCCTGCAGAATCGTGATGCGATCCCCCGCGTGGATGGGGAAATCAAGGGTGTCAAACCAGCGCGTATTCTGATTGTTGTAGAGGATTAGCACGTGCCGCCGCAGGCCGCCGTCGCATTCGAAGAGGTGGGAGCCCAGCATCGGGTAGGTCCGCACCAAGTCGTCCAGGCATTCCTGCAAGGTCGCGCCTCGGACCGTCACCTCATTGGCGCCGCCGGTGGAATTGCCGAGCAACATGGGGATGGATACTTGCGTCGTCACGGTCTCCATTGCGAATCCTCCTCAGTCGATCACGGCCACATTGATGCTGCTGATGCGCGGCAGAGCGCACGGTATC
>JAHDWY010000080.1:0-5633 GCA_023384315.1 Candidatus Hydrogenedentota bacterium
GGCCCCTTGGGCCAGATCGAAGCAACGGTCGAGGCACTCGTTGTATGCCACGCGATTTGCTACGAAGGGTGACGTACTGTTCTCCGCCTCGGACGAGGCGACGGAATGTAGCCCAACGTGGAGCGAAGCGGAACGTTGGGTACCGCCACCGTCCCCTACCGTATAGCCCCCGAATGGGGGCGGCAGATCGTCAGGACCGAACGTCCCGAATCCGCTTCACCGCGTCGGTACGAAACGCGCACCACGGTACTGCCCAATTTTCCGTTAAGAAAACGGGCGAGACGCCCGTTCTCCTTGAATCTTAAGTCGGTGAAAGTCGGTGCAATCGGTGGACCGCTAACATTCCCGTCTTCATCTGCGGCAATCCGCGCCATCTGCGGATCGATCCCTGCCGTTGATTGCCACGCCGGATGCGTGGACGGTATAGTGCAACGCGGTGGCGATACCCTGGGTTTCGGTCCCTTGTTCGGCAGTCGTAGTCCGCGTTAGAAGGTTCAATTCATGCCTGTTTCCAATATTGCCAAACTGACCATCAGTGCGTCCGATCTGCGCGACGCGTTGATTGAATCCGTGCGCGTGTCGAACAGCCCCGGGGCGGTTGCCTATGTGGGCGATCGCTGGGGTGCGGTTCTCCACGAGGCGACGGGGAACCGGCAGCTCGTCCCGGCGCCGGTGAAGGCCGAAGTCAACACGATCTACGATTTGGCCTCGCTCACGAAGGTCGTGGCCACCACCACGGCAGTGATGCAGTTGCACGAGGCGGGCCAAGTCCAACTCGATCGGCCCGTCTCCGACTACCTGCCGATCCCGGCCTTCGGCGCATTTACCGTACGGCATTGTCTCACCCACAGCGCGGGGCTCGTGCCCGGCCTTCCGTATTACAAGGAATGCAGCTCCATCGATGAGATGCTCCAGCGCTACGCGGACGTCCCCCTCAAGTCGCAACCGGGCACGCGATGGCTCTATTCGGATGTGGGGTTCATGATCCTCGGGCGCATCGTCGAACTGGTGGCGGCGGATTCGCTGGATGCCTACTGCCGGAAACACATCTTCGAACCGCTTGGGATGGTTGACACTGGCTTCAAACCCGATACCGCGCGCCGGGCCCGCTGCGCCGCCACGGAGAACTGTCCCTGGCGGGACACCTTGATGGTCGGCGAGGTTCACGACGAGAACGCGTACGCCGTTGGGGGTGTAGCGGGTCACGCCGGTCTTTTCGGAACCGCGGCGGACCTCGCTACTTTTGTTCGCGCGTTGTTAGCCGGGAAGATCCTTCGTCCGGACACGCTGAACGAAATGACACGCATGCCGCAGATCCCCGCGTGGTCCTGGCAAGGGATCGGCTGGCAGTTGGACGGGTGGTCTTCGCAAAACAGCGGATTCCTTACGTCCCGCACGACCATGGGCCACTCCGGCTGGACCGGCACCAGCCTGTGGATGGACTGGAAACGGGGACAGTTCGCCATCCTCCTCGGTAACACCTGCCACCCGTCCCGCAGCGCGCGCAACAATGTGGATTTCCGGCGACTCTTTCACGCCGCCGTCTCTAAGGCGCTCTACAAGAACTCGATCAACACCCACAGCGGACTCGATCGGTTGCAGCGGGAGGACTTCGGTGAACTGCGCGGGAAGCGCGTTGCACTCCTGACCCATCATGCCGCAGTCGATCAGTTGGGCCGGCACATTCTCGATGTGTTCGCATTGGCTCCCGATGTGCACCTGAAACTGCTCTTCAGCCCGGAACACGGCATTCGGGGCCACGCGGAGGCCGGAGAATCCGTGCCCTCGGAGAACGGCGACATCCCCGTCGTCAGCCTGTACGGCGCGCGCAAGGCGCCGACCACGGAGGAACTCCTCGGGATTGACTGGTTTGTCATCGATCTCCAGGACGTCGGAGCGCGGTACTACACCTACGCGGCAACCATGAAGGCCTGCCTCCAAGCCTGCGCACAGGCCGAGGTTCCGGTATTAATACTGGACCGGCCCAACCCGGTGGGAGGCACGATTCTTGAGGGTCCCATCGCGCTCAACACGGCCTCGCCTGTATGCTGGGGCGCTGTGCCCATCCGCCACGGGATGACCATGGGCGAAATCGCGCTCCATTTCCAGCGCACCGACTTCGCGGACACCACACTGCGGGTTTCCGTCAGCGCCCTGGACAACTGGTTGCCCGGCCGATTCTTCGACGCCTGCTCGCTGCCGTGGCTCCCGCCGTCTCCCAACATCCCGAATGCCGGAACGGCCATCCTCTACACGGGCACCTGCCTCTTCGAAGGCACGAATCTCAACGAAGGCCGCGGCACAGAGACGCCGTTTGAGGTCATCGGCGCGCCCTGGCTGGACAGCGCGGCCGTGCTCGGCATGCTGGACGAGGAGTCCTGCGCGGGTATCCAGGTGGACGCGATCCAATACACGCCGGTGAGCATTCCCGGCAAGGCATCCAGTCCGCGCTTTCAGGACACGTTATGTAACGGCATTCGGCTCACGCTGTTGGATGCGAACGAAGCCCGTCCCTTCGCCGCCACGGTGGCGTTGATCGCGGCAATTCGCAAGACGCATCCCGGTGAGTTCACATGGGGACCGAGCTTCGATATCCTCGCCGGTTCGGATGATCTCCGAACGCGGATCGAGCAGGGCGAAGGCTGGCGCGAGATTGTGGCCGCCTACGCCCCGGGGATCGCGACATTCGAGGCCATTCGCCCGAGATTGTACAGCGATGACTTAAGTGGAATGCCCTAGGCAGTCGGCCGGTCCGCGCGATAGACGACCGTGTAGATGAGATCCCCCGATCCGGCGCGGCCTCCCGGCTCGTGGCTCAAGGCCGTCTTTATGGTGACCACGTCAACCTTGTTCTGCAAAACCCATTGGTTGACCGTCTTGTCGAGTTCCGAGGTCTTATCTTCATACCCTTTGAAGGTTTGAACGAATAGCATCCAGATCCTCCTCCTTTCCCACCAAGAATGAACGCGCGTAGTGTAGCAACCGCACGAGTCGATGCCAAATTGGTTGACCGTGGCGAATCACTTGCGTAGGCTGGAGTTAGCCCAACAGTGCCGCGCCCGGCGGAAATGGCGCTCGCAGCCCCCGCGTTCCATTAGGTATCGGATCGAGGGCAATCGATTCACCACGGAAGGAGGTCCCGTGAAAGCAGCCTATATCGAACAGAACGGCGATTTGGACGCCTTGCAGGTTGGCGACGTGGCCGATCCCAAACCGGCCCGGGACGAGGTCGTCATCGAAGTCAAAGCGGCGGCGCTCAATCACCTCGACATCTGGGTCCGCAAGGGCCGTCCCGGTTTGGAGCTTTGCTTTCCCCACGTGCTTGGATCCGACGCAATGGGAACGGTCGTGGCGCTGGGCAGTGAAGTCGACACCGTGGAAGTGGGTCAGGAGGTCGTTGTCGATCCGGGTCTGTCATGCGGTGTGTGCGAATTCTGCCTTCGCGGCGAGCAGAGCGAATGCCTGCACTACGGAATCGTGGGGATGAGCCGTCCCGGAACTTTCGCGGAACGCGTCAGCGTGCCGGCCACAAATTTGCATCCCTCGCCCAGCCACCTCACGCCGTCGGAGGCGGCCGCGCTCCCGCTCGCATACCTCACGGCGTGGCGCATGCTCATGACGCGCGGCCAGCTCAAGGCGAGCGATACGGTGCTCATTCACGGAATCGGCGGAGGGGTCGCGTTGGCGGGACTCCAGTTGGCGCGGCTTGCGGGCGCTGAAGTGATCGTCACTTCTTCTTCCGACGAGAAGCTGCAACGCGCGGCGAAATTGGGGGCCTCGGCGACCATCAATTACTCCAACAATCCCAACGTGGCCGTCGCCGTCAAAGACTTGACCGGGGGCCGGGGCGTTGACCTCGTACTCGACTCGGTCGGGGCTGCCACCTGGCCGATCAATTTCGGCGCCATCCGGCGCGGCGGCCGGATCGTCCATTGCGGTGTCACGTCGGGCGCCTCGGCACAGGTGGACATCTCCGCCTTGTATTGGAACCATGTCACCATTCTGGGTTCGACAATGGGATCGCGAGAGGAGTTTCGTCAGATGGTGCGCGCGGTAGGCTCGTCCAAGCTGAAACCCGCCGTCGATTCCGTGGTATCCCTCAATGATGCCCGCACAGCGATGGGACGCATGGAGCACGGAGAACAGTTCGGCAAAATCGTTCTGGATATCAAAGGGAAATTCGCGGATACGGTCTCGGCCTAGCCCGGATTTCTCACCGCTCCGCAACCTCGCCTTCGAGAGAAAGCAGATGAGGCCGTGAGAAATGATCCCGAGAAAACCTGAAGGCACCGTGGTGACGTTCAGGACAGAAGCCGCTTCCGAAGCACCAAGCCAGCGCCAAAGACCAAGGCGATGACTCCGGCCGCCCATGTCCGGGGGTCGGACCACGGCGTGCCCGGGGCTGGGGCGGTCACCGGATTCTCGGAAGAATCCGCAATCAGACGGCCCTCCTCCATGGCGTTCGGCTGCGCGGGAGCCAGGCTTGCCATCTGTTGAGCGTCCTCGCGCCCTTCCGGCCGAAGTCGCCCCAAGGGCGAATGCTGGTCGACAACCGAAGTCTTCACCGCATCGTCAGGCGAGGAAGCCGGAGTCGCCGATTCGGTCCCGTTTGCACCGGCTGCCGGTGGTGATGGCAGCGCGGCTCTCTTTCGCTCGAACTCCTTCGCCATGCGGTTCAACTGCGACAACCGGGATGCAGAATCCGAAAGCTGCGCCGGCGCACCGGACCGCGTCACTTGGGGCATCCCGCCACGTTCGCCAAGTTCAGGTCCTTGCGATGGCGCATCGTTGTTTCCGGTAGGGACGACCGGGCTGCCTGCCCCCCCGGACGGCACCGGATTTCCGGATCCATCCGCCGGATCGTCGATATCGTCGGTCGGCGCGGGTACAGGGTCCTCGTCGTCAGGGACATCGGAACCGCCATCCGGGTCATCACCCGGTGGCGTGTCCGGGTCTTCTGGGTCTGGATCGTTTGCCGGTGAACCGTCAAGCGCAAGGGTGTTGCTGCTCCCCTGCGAGGCAATTGTCTGTCCGGCCAGGGAGGCCAGGGTTGTTCCGTCAATCGTCAAGTTGGTTTCGGCCGCGCTCGTCGCGTCAACACGGCGGAACGACACCTCGGCAACCTTCCCGGCGTCCATCGTGGACTGATTGAGGCCGAACATCATGACCACATAATTGCCGGGGGAAGTCAGATTGTACTGAACGCCCTTTTCGGCGGCGAGGGCGGCCTCCCCCGCTCGAACCCCGTTCGGGGCGAGTATCGCGGGGTCGTAGCGTAGCGTGAAATCCAATGCGGCGACACCGTCTCCGAGGTTCCCATCCAGAAATACGGGAACATTCACGTTACTGCCGTCTACGGTGGGAGTACCGATAGTGAGAACACCCTCACCCCAAACAGGCAGCGCCGCAAACCCAAGGATTAGTGGGAATGCCTTACTCAGATACGGTAGTTGCATTTCGAAAGCCCAGAACTGGTAACTCACGATCCTAACGTTGCGTAAGAGAAACGTTTCGTATCGCACACTCGTTGACAGGCCAGAGCAGGCCCCACGCAAAACACAACATGAACCATCTCAGCCACTTGCAACAAGACGGCCTATTTGTCGTCTCCCCGGGCGGACTCTTCCACCATG